>DASWFA010000570.1:0-4296 GCA_036394475.1 Binatia bacterium | reverse complement strand
CGCCTGCGCTTGCGCGAGCAATGGGGCAGTGCCTTAAGGAGGACCCGCGAGCCGATGAGCTTCGCAAAGGTTTGAAAGCCGGCGGACGTGGAGCCAAGCACCTTACACGTCATCGACACTTTGCAGCCGGATGCTCGCGCGCGCTCCGGCGCATCCCCTCGCTGGGGAGGGGAGAGACGGCGTGACAGGCGTTAGTGATGGATCAGTCGAAAAACCTGGATTCCCGCTTGCGCGGGAATGACTTGAAGCGGGAGCAAATGTGTCATCCTGAGCGCAATCGTCGATTGCAGCGAGGCCCCGTCGTCCCCCGCGAAGGATCTCTCTGCCGAGCCGACGATGCCCGGAGAGATTCTTCGCGGAGTTTATCCTGAGCCCTTCGACCGTGCCCAGGGTAGACTCCGCCGAAGGGCCCAGAATGACAAACAGGACGGATGGACCTGCCGTAAGCGCGCGGCCTCTATTGTTCGCCACCCCCGCGAAAGCGGGGGTCCAGGCTTTTAGAGTATGAAGGGGTGAAAATATGGATGAATTGATTCCTCAGTTGTCGTTGGAAGAACGGGATAGGCGTTATCGGAATATCAGAAATGAGATGGCCAAGAGCGGCATCGACGTGCTGCTCTTGCCGGCGAACAGCGGGCGCTGGGAGCAGCTCCAGGCCGATTCGCGCTATCTCTCCTCGATCGGCGGCTTTGCCACCGAGGTCTTCACCGTGTTTCCGCGCGCGGCCGAGCCGACGGCCTACGTCTTCAACCGCGCCGCGTGGTGGAAGCGGGCGCAGCGCTGGGTCCCCGACGTGCGCGACGGCCACAACCATTGGGCGGAGAACGCGATCGAGCGCTTGAAAGAGATCGGCTTCGAGAAAGGGACGATCGGCATCGCCGGCCTGTCGGGCCTGTTTCGCGCGCCGGAGGGGATCATCCCGTATTCCACGGTGGTCAAACTGCAGGAGGGCTTTCCCCAGGCGAAAATCGTCAACGCCACGGAGCTGATGCAGCAGGCGCGCGCGGTCAAGAGCGCGGAGGAGATCGGGCTGCTCGAGCGCTCGGCGGCGGTGGTCGAAAAGATGATCGCCGCGATGACCGAGGCCGCCCGCCCCGGCGTGACCGAGCGCGAGCTTTACGCGGCGATGGCCGGGACGATGCTGGCGCACGGCGGCGAGCTGCCGACGCTGTTTTTCCTCGGCAGCGGGCCGGAGGCGACCCAGAGCACGTTCGTGCCGACCGGCCGGGCGCTCGCAAAAGGCGACCGCATCGTCAACGAGATCGAGGCCAAGATCGGCGGCTACGCCGCGCAGGCGGTGGCCCCGGCGTCGCTCGGCAAGGCGGCGGCGGAGTACGAGAATATGGTCGAGGTTTCCGCCGCGTGCTTCGACGCGGTCCTCGGCGCCATGCGGCCGGGCGCGACCTTCGGCGCGCTCTTCGACGTCTATACCGGGACGATCGAGCGCGCGGGCGCGGGAAAATATACCTGGAGCCATCCGATGATGCACGCGCGCGGGCTGGGCGACGACGGCCCGGCGCTGCTCGGCGACCGCGACCTGGAGCGCTTCCGCCTGATCGAACTCAAGGCCGGCATGGTGTTTATCCTGAAGCCGCAGGTCCGCGGCGCCGGCGGCAAGGGGCGCGCGAGCATCGGCGACACGGTGGTCGTGACCGAGGGCGGCGCGCGCCGCCTGGGGCGGCGGCCAATGAAGTTGATCGGTCTCTAGTGAAGTGATAGGAGGGTCGTCATGCCGCTCTTGCTCTCGCGCGAGGAGGTTCAGCCGCTGCTCGATCTACCCAAGGCGATCGAGCTCACCGAGGCCGCTTTCCGGGAGCAGGCCGAGGGGCAGGTGACGGCGCACGCCCCGTACCACGTCCACGTCAGCGGCGCGCAGGCGCTCCGCGTCGTCTCCGGCGCGCTGGTCAAATCGCAGCGCGTCGGCGTGCGGCTCGGCCCCAACGCGCAGCTCCACGGCGGCGACCGGATGTACGCGCTCATCTTCGATTCCGAGAGCGGCCGGCTGCTCTCGTTCATGGGCTATCCGTTCGGCACGCTCCGCACGGCGGCGACGATCGCGCTCGCCGCGCGCCACATGGCGCGGGAAGACGCGCGCACCGTCGGGCTCTTCGGCGTCGGCCGGAACGCGCTCGGGCTCGTCAAGGGCATCGCCGCCGTCAGAAAGATATCGAAGGTCGTCGTCTCCAGCCGCGACGTCGAGCGGCGGAAAAGCTTTTGCGCGCGCGCCGCGGAGGAGCTGCCGGTGGAAGTGGTCCCGGTGTCGGAGCCGGAGGCGGCGGTCAAAAATATGGACCTGATCCTCGCCGCGACCAGCTCGCAGGAGCAGATCTTTCCCGCCGCGTGGATCGCCCCGGGCGCGCACTTGAGCAGCATGGGAAAACCGGGCGAGATCGGCCGGGACGGCTATCTCAAGGCCGACCGCATCGTCGTCGGCAGCCGCGCGCACGAGCGCGACTATTTCGACCGCACCGGCCCGCTGCCGCTCGTCGAGCTGACCAACGAAGGCAAAACGTCGTGGGAGAAGATTCCCGAGCTGGGCGATCTGGTCGTCGGCCGCGCCGCCGGCAGGAAAAGCGCGGCGGAGATCACCATCTTCAAAGAGTCGCAGGGCGGGTTCGGCGACGTGGCTTTCGCCAAGTGGCTTTACGAAGAGGCCGTGCGGCGCGGGCTCGGGCGGGAGATGGACCTGTAATTCCCCTCACCCTGGCCCTCTCCCATGGGGAGAGGGAAGGTTGAATCGAAGAGAATGAGCGCCGTGCAAGCGCCTCCTTTTTCTTTCCTCTCCCCGCCGGGGAGCGGACAAAGGCGAGGGGGGCGCGCGTGATGCGACTTTCCGAGCGAGAGGAGGAACGATCGTGGCACAAGGCAACGTTCGCCCGAAACTTTCCGTCCAGGAGCGCGACCGGCGCTACGCCGCCGTCCGCAAGGGCCTCAGGGATAAAAAAGTCGACTGCGCGATCGTCCGCGGCAGCAATCTCTTTTATCTCAGCAACGGCGTCAAGGGCGAGCTGTTCGGCATCCTGCCGGCCGACGACAAGCCGCTCGCGGTCATCGTCAACCGGCGCCACCTGATCGACATCTCGCCGCGCGTGCTGCTCGACGCGCAGGACTGGGTGACCGACTTGAAGCCCGGCTTCGACGCCGCGGCCGTCGTCGACCGGCTGAAAGAGATGCATCTCGACGCCGGCGCGATCGGGCTCGGCGGCGGCATCGATTATAAATTCCACAACCGGCTGCAGTCGACTTTTCCCGGCGCCAAGATCGCCGACGTTTCGGACGTGTTCTCGGAGGCGCGCACGATCAAGAGCGCGGAGGAAAACGGTCTGATCGACGCCGCCAACCGGATCTTCGACGCCGGGGTCCAGCGGGTGCACGAGACCGCGCGCCCCGGCATGACCGGGAAAGAGGTCGTCCAGGAGGCGATCCGGGGGATGTGGGAGGCCGGCGGCGATCTCGATTCCACGCTGTCGTTCAACTTCGGGCCGGTGCCGGCGCAAAATCCCATTCTCGCCGACCTCTGTCTCAACAAAAAAATCGAAAAAGGCGATCTCGGCGCGCTCACGGCGCACGCGGAATTCTGCGGCTACGCCGGCCACAGCGACCAGGTGATCTCCTTCGGCGCGCCGAAGCCGGTGCACGAGGAGATGTTCCAGGCCGTGATCGCGATCCGCGCGGCGGTGCTGGGCGCGGTCCGGGACGGCGCGACGCAGCGCGATCTGATCGCCGCCTATCAAAAGGCCTGCAAGGAGTCGGGCTTCAAATCCTCGCCGCACTCGCAGATCCATCAGTACGGCATCGACGTGCCGGAGTTCCCCGGGCAGTCGTTTCGCATGGCCGATCCCACGCCCGAGGCCGGCGGCCTCGGCGGCGCGGGCAATTACGCGCTCAAAACCGGCATGATCTACAGCATCTCGCCCACGGTGGTGCGCCAGGACGGGCCCGACAGCCTGCTCGGCGGGACTTCGCTCGTTGTCACAGAGACTGGTTATAAAGACCACGGCGAGCGCAAGGTCGAGATGCTCGTCGTGGAATGAAAGCCGCCCAAAAAGGCTCATATGCCGCCGGGCCGGCAGCATCTCTCCGGCCGATGCCATGGGTCTGTGCTACGCTTCAATCGAGTGCTGAGGACTGTCTCTTGAATACGCTTGCGGCTCCTCGTCCCTGTGCATCGGCCTTCGATCCGCTCCCGACCCGGAGCGGCGCTGTGGGCGCCCGGCTCGCTTGAATCGAACACCCCATGGATCAGATAGACAAGCTGATAGTCCCGCGCTTCTCGCTCGCCGAGCGCGACCGGCG
>DASWFA010000569.1:0-5354 GCA_036394475.1 Binatia bacterium | reverse complement strand
GACGAGCCGGCGGCCTTTCTCGACTTGAAGCACCAGGTCCGGGTGTTCGAGCTGATGCGGCGGCTCAACCGCGAGCGCGGCATGACGATCATCGCCGCGCTGCACGACCTCAACCTCGCGGCGCTGTTTTTCCCGCGCCTGGTCCTCCTCGGCGGCGGCAGGGTTTTTCGCGACGGACCGGCGCGCGACGTTTTGACCGAAGCGAACATCCGCGCGGTCTACGGCGTCGAAGTCCGGGTCGAGCCGGCCGGTCCCGCCGGCGGGCTGCACGTCTTCCTACGCGTTTAATTTTCGATGGTTCCTTGGGGGCAAGCCTTCCAGCCGCAGGCAATGGGCCTGTGCCTTGAGGACCCGGTTCAACCGTTCGTTTTGCCGCGTACAACCGATCTCCACGGTCCGCGCCGCCAAGCCCATAGAAGTCGTTGTAGCTGCACGCTCCCGTGCCTGCGGCTCTCCTGCTCGCCCCCTTCGAAACCGTTCACAGCCGAAAAAACCTTTGCTTGCAAAATCGCGGCGCAGGGGTTAAAGAGCAAAGCAGATGGAGGGATCTATGCAAGCGGCCGTTCGAACTCTCGCCGACGAATGGGGTCTCGCGGGTCTCGCGCTGCTCGGGCTCTTCGCGCTCTACGTGCTGGCGCTCGATCAGGGCCATCTGCTCTCCTGGGTCCAGGGTCCCGCGGCGCTCGACATGAACCTGATTCACGAGTTCGTCCACGACGCGCGCCACGCGGCCGGATTCCCCTGCCATTAATTCAATAGTTTCGAGTCTCGGGTTTCGAGTCAAGTCCAACCGGCGCAAGATGCCTCTCGGGAAGCTGCTCAAGGCCGCCGTCCTCGCCGGGCTTCTAGCGGGCGCGGCTGCCGCCGGCTTCCACTGGTTTTTCACCGAGCCGCTCATCGACCGCGCCGTCGAGATCGAAGCCCATGCGCACGCGTCTCCGGGCGGCTCTCCCGAAGAGCCGGTCGTCAGCCGCCCGGTCCAGAAGCTCGGCCTCTTCGCCGGCTTCCTGCTCTACGGCGCGGCCTGGGGGCTTCTGTTCGGCCTCCTGGTCCATGCGGTCGGCGGCCGCTACGCCGGCTTGAGCCGCGGCAGGCTCGGCTTCGTGCTGGCGCTCTTGCTCGGCTGGTCGGCGGCGCTGTTCCCGATGCTCAAATATCCGGCCAATCCGCCGGGGGTGGGCGAGGGGGCGACGATCGGCTACCGGCAGGAGCTTTTTTTGGGCTTCCTCGCGCTGTCGCTCGCCGGCGCGACGATAGCGCTGGCCGCCGAGCGGCGGATGCGACGTTCCGGCCGGGCGCGGGCCGCGGTCGTTCTCGCCTACGGAGCGTATCTCGCCGCGGTCTTTTTTCTGCTCCCCGATAATCCCGATCCGGTCCGGCTCGCGCCTGAATTCATCCGGGAGTTTCGCCTTCTCTCGCTCGCCGGACAGCTCCTGTTCTGGGCGCTCATGGGCGGAGCGTTCTGGCGGCTGGCCGGATCCGGGCCGCAATCCTCCTGATCGCGATGGCAAAAAGCACGGCGCGAGAAATAAAACCGGACCGGCGCGAGACGCCAACGGCGCCCGCCGCGTGGTGGCTCCGCTGGTCGCTGCCCCTAGTCGTCGCCGCGCTCGCGCTGCTGGTTTTTCTCCCCGCGCTCAAAAACGGCTTCGTCGATTGGGACGACTACAAGACGCTGCTCGAAAATCCCGACTACCGCGGGCTCGACTGGCCGCGGCTCCGCTGGATGTTCACCACTTTCTACATGGGCCACTATCAGCCCTTGAGCTGGATGACTCTCGGGCTGGACTATTTGCTCTGGGGCATGGACCCGTTCGGCTACCACCTGACCAATCTCGTTCTCCATGCGGCCAACGCCGCGGTCTTTTATTTCGTCGCGCTCCGCCTGCTGTCCCTGGCGCTCCCGGCCGCCGGACCGGACGGAGACACCGGCCTGCGGCTCGGGGCGGGTTTCGCCGCGCTGGTCTTCGCCGTCCATCCTCTCAGGGTCGAGTCGGTCGCCTGGGTCACCGAGCGGCGTGACGTTCTCTCCGGCCTGTTCTTTCTCCTGACCATCGTCTGCTACTTGAAAGGCGCCGCGGCCAAGGCGGATGGCGCGCGCCGGCGCTGGATCGCCTCGGCGGTCGTCCTCTACGCGCTGTCGCTCCTTTCCAAGGCCGCGGGCATGGCTCTCCCCGTCGTTCTCATCGTCCTGGACGTCTATCCGTTGAGACGGCTGGGCGCCGGCGGAAAGTGGCTCGGGCCGGAAGCGCGCCGAGTCTGGCTGGAAAAGATGCCCTTTTTTCTCCTCGCGGTCGCGTTCGGCGGCGTCGCGCTTTTGGCGCAGCGCGAAACCGGCGCGTTGTTGTCGCTCGAGCAATACCCGATCCTCCGGCGGGCGGGACAGGCGCTCTTCGGCGTCGCGTTCTATCTGTGGAAGACGGCCGCTCCGCTGGAGCTGTCGCCCATCTATGAGATTCCGATTCGTTTGGAAAGCGCCGACTGGTTTTTTTTCGGCGCGAGCGTCGTCGTGGACCTGGCGATCACCGCGCTCCTGATCGTCCAGCGGCGGCGTTGGCCTGCGCTGCTGGCGGCCTGGATCTGCTATCTCGCGCTCCTGGCGCCGGTTTTGGGCTTCGCCCAGAGCGGGTCGCAGCTCGCCGCCGACCGTTACACCTATCTCGCCTGCCTCGCCTGGGCGATCGTCGCCGGGGGGGCGCTGTTTCGCCTCTGGCAAAGCCGGTTCGAGCGCGCCCGGGAAATCGTCGGCGGCGGCGCGGCGCTGGCCGTGATTATCGTCCTGGGCCTGGGGACGCTCGCCTGGCTCGAGACCGGGGTCTGGCGCGATCCGCTGACGCTGTGGCGCCACGCGGTCCGCGTCTCCCCGCGCGCTTCCAAGGCGCATAACAGTCTGGCGATCGCGCTCTATTATCGGGGGGCGGTTCTCGAGGCGATCGAGCATTACCGGACGGCGCTTAGGATCGATCCGCGCTACAAAGAGGCGCACAACAACCTCGGCGTCGCCCTGGTCAAGCGCGGCGACGCGGAAGGGGCGGTCGCGGAGTACCGCGCGGCGCTCGAAATCGATCCCGCCTACGTCGACGCGCGCTACAATCTCGGCAACGCGCTCTCGTACCGGGGCGAGATCGACCAGTCGATCGAGCAGTTTCGCGAAGTGGTGCGAATCGATCCCGGCCACGAGGCGGCCAAGTACAACCTCCAGGTGCTGCTGGAATTGCAGAAAAAGAAGTGAACGATCGAACTCGGCCGCCGGTCAGCCCCGGTTCGCCTTCCGATAGCCCAGCGCGTCCTGGGCGATGATGATTTTCTGGATGTTCGAGGAGCCCTCGACGATCTGGTAGGATTTGGCGTCGCGGAGATAGCGCTCGACCGGAAATTCGGTGGAGTAGCCGTAGGCTCCGAGGATGCGCAGCGCGGCGTCGGCGGCGAACGCCGCCGCTTCGGCCGCCGTGTACTTGGCGATCGACACCTCCAGGTTGTTGGCCCGCTTGCGGTCGGCGAGCCAGGCGGCGCGGTAGACGAGCAGCCGGGCGGCCTCTTCGTGCACGACCATCTGCGCGATCAAATCCTGGTTCATCTGGAACTGGCCGATCTTCTGCCCGAACTGCTCGCGCTGGTTGCAATAGTCCACCGCCGCCTCGCGCGCCGCGCGCGCCAGCCCGAGCGCCCCGGCGGCGCAGCTGAGGCGCGTCTGGTTCAGCTGCCACATGCAGATCTTGAAGCCGTCGCCCTCTTTGCCGAGGAGGTTTTCCGCCGGGACGCGGAAGTTCTCGAACGTGAGCTCGCCGATCGGCGAGGCGTGCGCGCCCATCGTGCTGAGCGCGCGGCGGCCGAGCCCGGGCTGGTTCAAGTCGGCGATGAAGGCGGAGATGCCGCGATGCTTCTGCGCTTTGTCCGTGTACGCGTAGATCAGGCCGTGGTCGGCTACGGGCGCGTTGGAGATCCATATCTTGGTGCCGTTGATAATATAATCCTTGCCCTTCTTCTCCGCCGTGGTGCGGATCGCGGCGACGTCCGAGCCGGCGTCGGGCTCGGTGATGGCGAAGCAGCCGATCTTTGCGCCGGCGACGAGCGGCGGGATCCAGCGCTTTTTCTGCTCCTCGCCGCCGAACTGGAGCAGCGCGAGCGCCGGCCCCACCTGCATGTTGATGAACACCCGCATCGCGCTGTGGACGCGCGCGACCTCTTCCGTGATCAGCGCGAGCGCGAGAAAGCCGAGGCCGCTGCCGCCGTAGCTCTCCGGGACGACCGCGCCGTAAAAGCCGAGCTCGCCCATCTTGAGGACGAGGTCCCGGCGAAACCGGCTCTCCCGGTCGTCCGCGGCCGCGCCCGGGGCGATTTCCCTCGCGGCGAAGTCCCGCGCCAGATCGCGCACGGCGATCAGCTCGTCCGATAATTCGAAATCCATCTTACCTCCGGTTGGGCGGGAGGCGGGAGGCGCGAGGCGTGAGTCAGACCCTCTCGCCGGTTGCCTCGCGCCTCATGCCTTCAATAGTTCCCGCGCGATCACGAGCTTCTGGATCTCCGACGTGCCCTCGTAGATTCGGAGCGCGCGCACGTCGTCGTAGAGACGCGCGACGGCCGTTCCAGAGATCAGGCCAGCGCCGCCGTGAATCTGCAGCGCCTGGTCGACGATCCGCTGCGCCGCCTCGGTGGCGAAGAGCTTGGCCATCGAGGCGCTTTTTTTGCCGTCCGCGCCGCGATCGTAATTCCACGCCGCCTGATAAACCAGCAGGCGGGAGGCTTCGAGCTCGGTGGCCATGTCGGCGAGCTTGAATTGAATGCCCTGAAACTCCGCCAGCGCGCGGTCGAACTGCTTCCGCTCCCGGCTGTACCCGAGCGCTTCCGCGAGCGCCCGCCGGGCCATGCCCACCGCCGCCGCGCCCACGGTGGGGCGGAGCGCGTCGAAGGCGGCGAAGGCGATCTTGATGCCGTCCCCTTCGCGGCCGAGGAGATCCGACTCCGGCACGACGCACTCTTCGAAAGCGACGACCGCGATCGGGTGGGGCGACAGCAGACGGATTTTTTCCTTGACCACGAGCCCGCGGTTGTCGCCCCGGACCAGGAAGGCGCTCAGGCCCTTGGACTTTTTTTCCGGCTCGGTCGAGGCGAAGACGACGTAGCTCCCGGCGAGGCCGGCGTTGGAGACGAACGACTTCATCCCGTCGATGCGATACTCCCCGCCGCGCCTGACCGCGCGGGTTTGAATCCCCGCGACGTCCGAGCCGGCCTTGGGCTCGGTCATGGCGAAGGCCGCGATCGCCTCGCCGCGGGCGAGCGGCGGCAGGAGGCGGCGCTTTTGCGCGTCGGTCCCGGCGAGCATGACGGGGTGGCTCCCGAGCGCCTGGACAGCG
>DASWFA010000568.1:0-1690 GCA_036394475.1 Binatia bacterium | reverse complement strand
GCGCTAGTCCGCCGCCCCGCGCCCCTGAATGTGAGCGGCCCCGCCGTCCATCCGCTGCTCTGCACGACCCTCTACGCCGAAGCCCCGAGATTACTCTTGAACGTCGAGAATGGGGATTACGGCACGCTGGCGGCGAGAAATTGCGGCTGTGAGCTGGAGAAGGCCGGGCTCGGGCTGCATCTTTACGGCATTCGGAGCTTCGAGAAGTTCACCACCGAAGGCATGAATTACTTCTACGTCGATCTCTTCGATCTTTTAGAGAGGGTCTTCCCTTCCGAGTTCGGCGGCGGCCCGGGGGATTACCAGCTCGCCGAGGAAGAGGACGACGGCGGGCAGACCCGCCTGACGCTGGTCGTTCACCCTGAAGTAAAATTGGCCGACGAAGAAAACCTGCTTTCCCGGCTGGGGGAGGCCCTGTCGACCGGCCCCTGGGGCAACCGGTTCATGAGCCGGATCTGGCAAAACGCCGGCACTTTCCGCGTCAAGCGGGGGATTCCCTACGCGAGCCCGCGGGGGAAAATCCTGCCGCTGCACGTCCCGCGCTGAATCGTCACGCGTTCACCGAGCCGGCTCGGCGGCGATCTCCTCGTCCCGATCGAGCTTGTTCAGCACCAGGCCGTCGATCAGCTTGGGATAAAAGTAGGTGGTTTTCTGCGGCATGGTCGCGCCGCCCTCGGAGACTTCGAGGATCTCTCCCGCCTTGGTCGGGTTCAAGATAAACGCCGCGGCGTAGTCTTCCTTGTCGAGCGCCTGCAAGACCTTCTCCTCGTCCTGCGAGTACGCGATCGCGCCTTCTTTCACCTGCTCCTCGGGCTTGAAGCCGAGGATGTGGTCCAGGATCAGGCGGTGCAGCACGCTCACGTCGAGCTCGCGGAGCGGCGCGCTCAGGTCGGCGGCGAGGCGCTGCATGAAGCGCTTGTTCTTCAGCCGGAGGATGAGATAGCGCGGGTCGCGCTTGAGCGCCGCGCCGACGACGCGATGTTTTTTCCCCTGTGCCGCGAGCGCGCGCAAAAACGCGCGCTGCCCCTCGGGGGTCTTCGGGTAAGGCTCGAGGTAGAAATAGCGCATCAGCTCCTCTTCCAGCTTCATGAACGGAATCGGCGGGAGCGAGCGCACCAGGCGGTGGGTCGGCAGGATCACGAGCCCCTCGTCCTCCATGTTGGCGAAGTACATCATCATGTAGTTGAACGCCTCGCGGCCGGTAAAGCCCGGCTTCTCCGCCCGCATGCGCTCGCGGTACTGGAGCGCCGCCTCGTAGCGGTGGTGGCCGTCGGCGATGAGCAGCGGCCGCGGCGCCATCTCGCGCCGCGCCATGCGGACGAGCTCTTCGTCGGTGACGCGCCAGAGGCGGCAGCTCTGGCCCTTGTCCTCCACCTCGACGTGGGGCGCGGTCCCCTGCACGTGCTCGGCCAGAAGCCGGTCGATCATCCGCCTGGGCTCCTCGTAGAGCGCGAAGATCGGGCTCAAATTGGCGTGCGCGGCGAGCATGAGCCGGAGCCGGTCTTCCTTCGGCGCGTCGTGCGTCGCTTCGTGCGGGCGGACCCTTCCGCTGGAAAAGTCCTCCAGCCGCGCCAGCGCCATGAAGCCCAGGCGCTCTTTTTCTTTTTTGTCCTTCAGGCTGAAGCGGTGGCGCAGGAAATAGAGCGCCGGCTTGTCGTCGCGGATTAGAACGCCTTCTCTCTGCCATTCC
>DASWFA010000567.1:0-2729 GCA_036394475.1 Binatia bacterium | reverse complement strand
GCTTATAAATACCACATCGACGGTTTCTCCGCCACGACTTTACGCGCGGCCCACAGGCGATATTCGCGGTAAGTTTGCGATGGATGTTAAGACACTTTGGCGCCGGGGTTGACCGCCTTTTCGGGCGACAGGACGACGACGCGCTCGCCGTCGTTGGCGGCGAGCAGCATCCCCTGGCTCTCGACGCCGCGGAGCACGGCGGGCTCGAGGTTCGCCACGACGACGACGTGCCGGCCGACCAGCTCTTCGGGCGGATAGTGGGCGCGGATGCCGGCGACGATCTGGCGCTCTTCCGTGCCCAGATCGACTTTGAGGACCAGCAGCCGGTCCGCGTTGGGGTGCGCCTCGGCGCTTTTCACCACGCCGACGCGGAGCTCGATTTTTCTGAAGTCGTCGATGTTCATGGCATGCCTTTCTCGAAGAGGGTCGGAGGGGACAAAGATAGCAGAAGTGGCCGGCTAAAAATAGCGCGCGACCTCGGGCATGAAGACCCTTGACCGCTTCGGGGCGGGCGGGATAACATTCTTTCGCGCGAGGAGGCATGGACATGGCTCGAAAAACTCTATTGGCGATGATGGCTCTGTTGGGACTGGCGCTCGCCGCGAGCGCCCGCGCCGCCGACCCGGCCGCGGCGCAGAAGGAAGGGCGGCTGGTGATCTACTCTTCCACCGATTCCGCCAGCGCCGAGCCGCTCTTGCAGGACTTCAAGAGCATGTATCCGGCGATCCAGGTCGAATACAACGATCTCAATACGACCGAGCTCTACAACCGCTTCGTGGCCGAGGCCGCGGCGGGCGCCGGCACGGCGGATTTTCTCTGGAGCTCGGCGATGGACCTGCAGATCCAGCTCGTCCAGAACGGCAGCGCCCAGGCCTACGCCTCGCCGGAGGCGCAGCACCTGCCCAAGTGGGCGGTGTGGCAAAACCAGGCCTACGGCACCACCTTCGAGCCGGTGACGATCACGTACAACAAGCGGCTCCTGCCGCAGGACGCGGTGCCGTCGAGCCATGCCGATTTCATCAGGCTGCTCAAGGAAAAACCCGCCGTTTTCAAGGGCAAGCTCGCGACCTTCGATCCGGAGAAAAGCGGCGTGGGGTTTTTGCTGATGACCCAGGACCTGAAAGTATTCCCCGCCTTCTGGGACCTGGTCAAGGCGATGGGGGCCGCCGACGTCAAGGTGTACACGAGCACCGGCGCGATGCTGGAAAAAGTAAGCTCGGGCGAGCATACGCTGGCCTATAACATCATCGGCTCCTACGGCCTGCTGCGCCAGCAGAAAGACCCTTCGATCGGACTGGTGTTCCCGAAGGATTACACCCTGGCCTTCTCCCGCATCGCCTTTATTCCCAAAGGCGCGCGCCATCCCAACGCGGGGAAGCTCTTCCTCGACTACATTCTTTCCAAGCGCGCGCAGACGATCATGGCGAACAAGGCGCTGATCTACTCGCTCCGCGACGACGTGGAAGGCCAGGCGACGGCGGCGAACCTGACCAAGGAGCTGGGCAAGAGCCTGAAGCCGATCGAAGTCGGGCCGGATCTGCTCGCGGCGCTCGACAAGACCAAGCGGCTGGATTTCTTGAAGCGCTGGCAGGAAGCGCTGAAAAGGTAAACGGCGTTCATTGGGTTTGTTGGGTTTGTTGAATTAAACTCAGTGGACTCCGCCAGCTCAAGAAACCCAACAAACTCTATAAACTATTCGGAGGCGATGTGAAGCTCGGCGCTTCGCGGCTCGCGGCCGGCCTGGGGGTAAGCGCCGCGGTGTTCGCGCCGCTCGGCCTGTTATTGTACCAGAGCCTGCTGAGCGCGCCGTTTTTCGATCCCTCGGCGCGTTTCAGCTTCGAAGCCTACGAATACATCCTCACGAATCCCGATTTCCACCGCGCTTTTTTAAGCTCCTTCGCCATCTCGCTCGGCATGACGTCGATCGCCGCGCCGCTCGGCAGCCTGCTCGCCTTTCTGGTGGCGCGGACGGATCTGCCGGGAAAACACTGGCTCGAGCCCTGGCTGCTGGTGCCGATTTTTCTCTCCCCGGTGGTGATCGCCTTCGGCTACGTGGTCGCCGTGGGGCCGGTGGGCTTTTTTTCGCTCTGGGCGAAGTCGCTGGTGGGCGTCGTGCCGTGGAACCTCTATACGATCACGGGGCTGATCGTCATCGCCGGCCTCACGCACGTGCCGCACGTTTTTTTGTACGTCTCGGCGGCGCTCCGCGGCGTCGACCCGTCGGTGGAAGAGGCCGCCCGCGTCACCGGCGCCGGCCCCTGGCGCATCGCGTTCACCATCAGCCTGCCGCTCGTCCGGCCGGCGATCCTCTTCAGCGGCTCGCTGGTTTTTCTCCTGGGCTTCGAGCTGTTCGGCCTGCCGCTCGTGCTCGGCGACCCCGCCGGCCTCCTCGTGCTGACGACCTATCTGTACAAGCTGACGAACCTGCTCGGCGTCCCTTCCTATCAATTGATGGCGGTGGTCGCGATGGCGATCGTCGCGGTCACGTTTCCACTGGTCTATCTCCAGCGCCGCCTGATGGGCGCGGCCGCCCGCTACGCGGTCATCGGCGGCAAGGGCCGCGCGTTCCGGCCGCTGCCGCTCGGCCGGCTCCGCTGGCCGATGACGGCGCTGGTGCTGTTGTGGCTCGCGACCGTCGTCGTCCTGCCGCTCGCCGGCGTCGCGCTCCGGTCGGTCGTGCGGAACTGGGGCGAGGGGGTCGCGCTCTTCGACGTGCTGACGCTGGACCA
>DASWFA010000566.1:0-1886 GCA_036394475.1 Binatia bacterium | reverse complement strand
CCACGAGCCGATGTAGTTGCGGACCTTCGGAAAGCCCAGGAGCCGGAGCGCCAGGTAGGTGTGCGCCGCGCGGTAGCCGCCCTGGCAGTAGGCGACCGCCTCCTTGTCCGGCGTGACGCCGAGGCCGGCGTACATCGTCTTTAGCTCGTCCTCCGATTTGAAAGCGCCGTCGGCGAGGTTCTTGGTCCATTCCAGCGGCACCGCGCCGGGGATCGCGCCGCCGCGCGCCGCGCGGACGAGCCGGCCCATGTACTCGTCGTCGCTCCGGGTGTCGACGAGCTTGATCCGCTCGTTGTTTAACGAATTCAAAACGTCCTCGTAGGTCGCGAGCGTATCGCGCTTCTCTTGGACTTTGAATTGCGTCCCCTTGGGCGGGACCGCGTCCGTCGTTACGGGATGGCCCGATTTTTTCCACGCCTGGAGGCCGCCGTCGAGGACGGAGACGCGCCGGTGGCCGAAGTATTCCAGAAACCAGAGGCCGCGCGCCGCCTTCATGCCGGAATTTTCCTCGTAGAAGACGACTTCCGTGTCGAGGTTGACGCCGCGCAGCTCGAATAAATGGGCGATCATCGCCATGAACGCCGCGAGCGGCGCCGGGCTGGTGTCGATCAGGCTGATGCCGAAGAGATCGAAATGGATCGCGCCGGGAATATGGCCCTGCGCGTAGAGCTCGGCCTGGCGCGTGTCGATCAGGCGCAGGTCGGGCCGGCCCAGTTTCGCCTTCAGCTCCTCCGGGGTTGTGAGCAGGTCCGGCCGGGTGTATTTTTTCTTTTCCATGGCTGGCGTTATAACACCGCTCCGCCGGGCACTCAAATCCGCCCTCCGCCCGATGACGATCGCCGCGCTCGCGCTGCTCGCGTCTTCTTTCACCTATCAGCTCGCGCTGCCGGGGCGGAAGATCGTCTTCCCGCGCGACCATTTTTCCCATCCCGATTTCAAGACCGAGTGGTGGTACTACACCGGCCATCTCACGACCGGGTCCGGCAAGAGCTACGGCTACCAGGCGACTTTCTTCCGCTTCGGGCTGCGCGACCGGCAGAAAGAAGCGGCGCCGCTGTTCACCGATCTCTACATGGCGCACTTCGCGCTCTCGGACAAACAGGGAAAAAAGTTCCGCGTCGCCGAGCGGGCCAACCGCGGCTACGGCGGCAAGGCCGGCGCGGCGACCGATCGCTATCTCGTCTGGAACGAGGATTGGAAAGTCGAGGCCGAGGGCGCGGGCCACGCGCTCGAAATAAACGATAAAGATGTATCGTTGAAGCTCACGCTGACGCCGGTAAAACCGCCGGCGCTCCACGGCGACGACGGCCTCAGCCAAAAAGCCGAGGGCGAAGGCCGGGCGTCGTATTACTATTCTCTCACCCGGTTAAAGACGGAAGGGTCGCTCTCGATCGGCGGCAAGAGCGAAAAAGTCTCGGGGCAGAGCTGGATGGACCACGAGTTCGGCAGCAATCAACTATCGGAAGATCAGCTCGGCTGGGACTGGTTCAGCGTCCAGCTCGACAATAACGTGGACCTGATGCTCTATCTGATGCGCCGGAAGGACGGCTCGGTCGATCCCAGCTCCAGCGGGACGATCGTTTATCCCGACGGCTCGACGCGGCGGCTCGCGCGCGGCGATTTTACCGTCAGGGCGCTGGAGCGCTGGAAAAGCCCGCGGAGCGGCGGCGACTATCCCATGCGCTGGAAGGTCGAGGTGCCCGCCGAAGCCGTCGACCTGGAGATCGTTCCCTTTTTCCCCGAGCAGGAGCTCGACACGCGAAAAAGCACCAAGGTCACCTATTGGGAGGGGAGCGCGCGGGTCGGCGGGACTTTCAAGAACCGACCGATCGCAGGGCTGGCTTACGTCGAGATGACCGGCTACGCCGGGAAGCTCAAGGTCTGAT
>DASWFA010000565.1:0-4461 GCA_036394475.1 Binatia bacterium | reverse complement strand
GACGCCGTCGGGCGCGGTGATCTCGGGCTTGTCCGCGCGCGGGTCGTTGGTCGGATTGCCCGACGTGTCGAACAAGACCGGTGTCCCGCCTACGGAAGAGTAGGATTCCAGTAGCGGTGGAGTTTGGCCGAACTCGGGCGTTTCGGCGTAAAAGGCCGCGCCGACCGCCTCGGCCCCGGCGGCGTTCGCGTGGCCGTAAATCGCGCTGCTCTGCGTGTCGTACTGAGTGACGGTCATGGGGCCGAAATAAACGTATTTGATCCTTCCCGGATTCGCGCCGGAGAACTTCACGATCATTAAATTCAGCGTCTGCGGCGAACTACCGGGATTCTTGTACTGCAAGACCTCCACGGCATCGTGGCCGACATTAATAGTCGCGGATGAGGCCACGACTCGATTCGAGCTGTTGAGGAGATAGATATCCAGATCGTTCTGCGATCCGGGCGCGCCGCTCACGGAAAAAAACAGCGAGTCCCACTGCAGGCTGATGGTCACCGTCTTGCCCGCCGGAATTGTCACACTCTGGAAAACGTCGGTGCCGCTGGAGGCGAAGTTATGCGCTATGCCGCCCCAAAACCTGAGGGTAGGGTCGTTGTTAAGCGCTAGAAAAGCGTCTTGCGCAAATGAAGTTCCCGCTTTGAAGGCCTTGTCGTAGCTCTGCCGCGCCTCGTTTCCCGCCGCCGAGAAATAGGCCGCGCCCGCGGCGACCACGCTGTCCACCGCCTGGGCGATGGGGCCGTCCTGGAACATCGGCTCGTCAAAATAAACTACGTCGTCGACGATGACCCTGGCGCCCGCAGCCTGGAGCGCCTGAATATTGGCGGCAAAAGAAGCCGAGCCGTTGAAGGCCGACGCGAAGGCGAGCGCGGCGCCGGGGGCGACGTCGTGGACGATCTGGAGCATCGCCCGACCCTCGTCGGTACCTGACGCACAGCCGGTTTCGTCCTGGAGCACGTTTACGGAGGACAGATCGCCGCTGCTCACGTCGCCCGCCGCCTGTTTTTTACAGTTGAAGCTGTCGGATAAGACGCCGACCTTGACGCCGGCCCCGTCCACGCCAAACGTGGACCGCGCGGCGCCGGACCGCATGGACGTATCTCCCTGGCTGGTCACGCTGCCCGCGTGCGTGGTCGCCATGGCTTCGCGGGCGAACCTGAGGCTCCGGAGCCCGGCCGCATCCGCGATCGCGGAGACCGGCAGCTGTCCCGACACGATCCGGCCGAAGACCACGGCGTTCTCCATGCCCAGGGCTTCCAGCTCGGCCTTGAGGGTCTCGGCGTCGTCCTCGGCGACGGCGTTGATAACGACGCGCTCCTCGACCAGCTTGGTCAGAGGATTGGCGGACTGGAGCGGCGCTGACCTCAGCCCGGCGGCGCGGGCTTCCTGCTGCGCCTGGAGATCGATCAGCGTCTCGGTCAGCTTGCCCAGCCGGGCGTTTTTGCCGGTCTGGGCAGCCGCCGGAAGCGCCGCCAAAATCAAACACACGGCCAAAAGCCAGGCCCGCGGCTTCATGCCGATCCGGCCGCGACGGGGAAACGACATCGCCCGCCCCATTGCACCATATTGTGTCATTTGATCGGCCTGTTTATTCTTAAAATCTCAAAATCTTTGATGGATGCCACCAAAATTAGTGTAAAAATAGCACGATGCGTGCCAAGAGCCCAGAACCGCCGCTGCCGCCGGCCGCCGCCTTGCAAGGATTATCGGGAAGGTTTATAACTCCCTTAGATTTGGAGTCGGGATCTTGGAATGTAAAAACGCGCCCGGCGGGCTCGTTGCCGGCGGCGTAAATCCAAATCGGCAATCCAAAAAGCGATACCTAGGGAGGTTGAATATGAGCGTCCGTGTCCGCGTGCCGACCCCGCTGCGCAAGTTCACCAACGGCTCCGACGAAGTCAACGCCCAGGGCCAGAACGTGCGCGCCCTGGTGGACGACCTGGAACAAAAATATCCGGGCATCAAGGAGCGCATCTGCGACGAGACCGGCAAGGTCCGGAGGTTCGTCAACGTTTACGTCAACGGCGACGACATCCGCTTTCTCCAAAACCTGGAGACCTCCCTCAAGGAAGGCGACAACATCTCGATCGTCCCCGCCATCGCGGGCGGATGAAGGGCGCGGCTGCCGTATGGCCAATCCTACTCTAGCGCGCTGGGCCCCCGCCGAAAGGCTCCGCGAGCCGAAAAAAATCGATTCGGTTCTCGACCTGATCGGCGAGACTCCGCTGTTGCAGATCGAGAAGATCGCCGAGGGCGTCTCCCCCGGCGTCAGGATCTTCGCCAAGCTCGAGGGGTTCAACCCCGGCGGCTCGGTCAAGGACCGGCCGGCGTTGAAAATGGTCCAGGAGGGGATCAAGTCCGGCCAGCTCGCGCCCGGGAAAACCATCATCGACTCGACGTCCGGCAACACCGGCATCGCGCTGGCGATGATCGGCCGCGTCCTCGGCTATCCGGTGGAGCTGGTGATGCCGTCGAACGTCAGCGCCGAGCGCAAGCGGATCATCCACGCCTACGGCGCCCGGGTGACCTACAGCGACCCGCTCGAGGGCTCCGACGGCGCGATCCGCCTCTGCCGCGAGATCCTGCACAAGGATCCGGAAAAATATTTCAAGCCCGATCAGTATTTCAACCCGATGAACAGCCAGGCGCACTACGAGACGACCGGGCCGGAGATTTACCGCCAGACCGGCGGCGCCGTCACGCACTTCGTCGCCGGCATCGGCACCAGCGGGACGATCATGGGCACGGGCCGCTATTTAAAGGAAAAAAATCCCAAGATCCGGATCGTCGCCGTCGAACCGGACGACGCGCTGCACGGCCTGGAAGGCCTGAAGCACATGGCGACCTCGATCGTGCCGGGCATCTACCACGAGCAGGAGCTCGACGAGAAGATCGCGGCTTCGACCGAAGACGCCTACGCGATGGTCTACCGCCTGAGCCAGGAAGAGGGCGTTCTGGTCGGCCAATCGTCGGGCGCCGCGATGCACGCGACGCTGCAGATCGCCCGCAAGCTTCGCTCCGGCGTGCTGGTGACGGTCTTTCCGGATTTCGGCGATAAATACCTGACCACCAACCTGTGGGTCGGCTGGCGCGACCGGATGGCGGTCGGAAACCTCAAATTTTCGATTTGAGGAGAAACCGATGAAAGCGCAAAAAGATAAGGTCTGCGAGCGCGTCTATCTCACCTTCCCCAAGAACCTGGTGAAAGAGCCGATCGTCTGCATGCTGGCGAAAAGGTTCGACATCGTTTTCAACATCCGCGGCTCCACCGTCACGGCGGAGATGGGCCTCACCGCCCTGGAGATCGACGGCGAGCGCGCCGAGGTCGACAAGGCGATCAAGTGGCTCAAAGAAAAAGGCGTGATTGTCGAGCCGATCGAAAAGAACGTCATCGAATAAAAAAGTTCCAGGTTTAAAGTTTCTGGTTTCTAGTTAACCGCCCTAAAGCCAACCAAGCCGGAAGTCGCCCACCAGCCTGTCATCCTCTTGAACTTGAAACCTGAAACTGCGGTAGGAACGGCTACTGCGTCATGGCGGAGATGGATAAAATCAACACCCCGCCCTCGTGCGCCGGGCCGCCGAGGAGAAAATTTCCTTTGTTGGGAAATCTTACCGTCGTGTCGACGATGGGCCGCTCGCCTTCGAGGAGGCGGACTTTCAGCGAGATCCGCTCGTTGCGGAATTCGTTCGGCATGACCACGAGCGAACGGCTGCCCGGGATCTCGAAGACGGTATTCGCCTGCCAGGCGCCCTTTTGGGTCTCTTCCTTGATCAAGCGATAGCAGCGGTATTTGATCACTTCGAGCTGCTGTTTGATTTTGGCAAGCTGGGAGTCCAGGCAGTTCGCCTGGTTGGTGGCCAGAATGGTGCCGATCTTCAACTGCACCACCTGCGGGGCCGGCTCGGCGGCGCCGAGGGGCGAAGCTAAAAGAATCGCCGCCAGGCTAAAAAGCAGTATCGGTCGAAGCCGAGTCCGCGGAAGCTTCATTTTCGCTTTCCTGGTTGTCGAACAGCCAGATCACGGTTGTTTTGGTCTTGGCCTCGCGCAAGAGCGCCACGTTGAAGCCGTGCCCGTCGATGGACTCGACCGCCGCCTGGTTGGTTGGGCCGGGAAAGTACTGCTGCAAGGAAAAAAGGCCCAGGATAAGAACGATGGCGGCCGGCACGGCCCAAGCCAAACGCGGCGGCGCCATCCAGCCCTGCGCCCACTCCAGCGCCCGCCCGCGCCATGATCTCTCCGTCTTGTCCTGCTTGTCCTGCTTGTCTTGGGCGATGCGCCGGCTGACGCCGGCCCAAAAGGGCTCGAACGCCACCTGGGCGGCCCTGGTCTCCAGCGTCCTCTTCAGCGCGAACTCGAGCCTTTCGAGCCGCGCCTTCTCCTCGGCGCAGGAGGCGCAGCCCTCGACATGGAACTTTAAGTCGGCGGCCTGGGCCGGCCTCAGCTCGCCGTCGAGCCAGGGGCCG
>DASWFA010000564.1:0-5623 GCA_036394475.1 Binatia bacterium | reverse complement strand
TCCTTGCCGACCTTCTTGGGATCGAGCACCGCCTGATAGCCCTTGATGATGCCGCTCGACTCCAGCTTTTTAACCCGCTCCATGACCGCGGGCGACGACAGGTCCACCTCCTTGGCTATGTCCGCCAGGTGGCACCTGCCGCTGTTTTGCAGAATAGAAAGAATTTTTATATCTATTTCATCAATCAAGCTTCACCCTCTTAGGGAAATATGCCGGATGGCTTAAGATTCTTATGTCAGGCGACAAAAGGACTGTCAAGCGAAAATAGCCGTTTTTTTAGAAAAAAACGATTTTTGGCCGCGTTCTACCGCAAATAGGCGAAGGTGGGACCTAGCTCTTTATGTATCTCTCCAGCTGGTCGATGATGAACTTCTGCTCGGTAATGATCGATTTGACCAGGTCGCCGATCGAGATGACGCCGGCCAGCCTGCCCTGTTCCAGGACCGGCAGGTGGCGCACGCGCTTGTCGGTCATCACGGCCATGCATTGCTCGATCGTCTGCTCGGGCTCGGCGTAGAGCACGTGGCGGGTCATGATTTCCTTGACCTCGGTCGTGCGCGAGGAGCGCCCTTCGAGGATGACCTTCCGCGCGTAGTCGCGCTCCGAGATAACCCCCGCGACGCTCTCGCCTTCCATGACCATCAGCGCCCCGACGCCCTTCGTGGCCATGAGCGCCATCGCCTCGTAAACCGAGGCGTCGGGCCGGACCGACCAGACGCTATGCCCTTTCACTTCCAGTATGTCTTTGACTTTCATGGCCCCTCCGCGCGCTCGACTACGTGAGAAAATTTACTGCGCGATCGGGGAATTGTAAAGATAGGCACGGCCCACAGCTTAAGGAGAAAAACAAAGAGAGACCCTTCGCCGCGCTCGGGGTGACAGAGACAGCCTACCTTTTTTGTCATCTTGAACGAACTGAAGGATCTCTCCGAAATGTCTTCAGAACCCGGTACATTTCGTTGCTTTTTACCCCCGCGTGCATTAGAATAACAGCAACTTTCTTCTGATTTTTTGAGCCATTAGTCAGTCTTATCCGCCAGCTTTAGCCGCATGATATACAGCTTAAAGGCCCTGCTTATTTGCATCGTCACGCCGCCGTCGGCCCTGCTGATACTCTTGCTGGCGCCGTTCGACCGGAACGGCAGGCTCGCCTACGCCGTCGGCCGGCTCTGGGCCTCGATGATTCTAAAAATCGCCGGAGTGCGGGTGCAGGTGCGCGGGCTCGACCGGCTGGACCCGGCGCGGCCCTATATTTTCATCGCCAACCATCAGAGCAATGTCGATATCCCCGCGCTGATAAAAAGCCTGCCCGGCTTCCAGCTCCGCTGGATCGCCAAAAAGCAGCTCGCCTACATCCCCTTTTTCGGCTGGGCGCTGTGGGCGTCGCGCCACATCCTGGTCGACCGCTCGAACCGTGCCGGGGCGATGGCGAGCCTCAGGCAATCGAAAGAAAGACTCGCCGCCGGCATCTCGGTCGTGATCTTCCCCGAAGGCACGCGCGGCGCCGACGCGGAGCTTTTGCCCTTCAAGCGCGGCGGCTTTTTGCTCGCCGTGCAGACCAAGACGCCGATCGTGCCGGTCACGATCAACGGCAGCCGGTCCATTTTGCCGCGCGCGGACTGGCGGCTCCGGGCCGGCGAGATCGAGGTGGTCGTCGACGAGCCGATCGCGGCGGACGCGAAAGACGCGAGCGCCCTGGCGGCGCGCGTGCGCCAAATTATCGAATCCAACGCGCGCGGCGGCGCGCCGGACGAAAATGCCGGCGGCGCCGAAGCCGCGGCGGAATCTTTGGAGCTGGGATAAAAAATTATGGAACCGGTTAAAATCATACCGCTCGGCGGCCTCGGCGAATTCGGCCTCAACATGATGCTGGTCGAATACGCCGGCGAGGCGGTCGCGATCGACTGCGGCCTCATGTTCCCCGGCGCGGACCTATTCGGCATCGACCTGGTCATCCCCGACATCAGCTACCTGGTGGAGAAGAAAGCCGCGCTCAAGGGCATCGTGCTCACCCACGCCCACGAAGACCACATCGGCGCCCTGCCCTATATTTTGAAGCAGATCGAAGCGCCGGTCTTCGGCTCGCGGCTCACGCTCGGGCTGCTCAGGAACAAGATCCGCGAGCACGGCCTGGAGCAGAAGGCCGACTTGCGGGAGATCGCCGCCGGGCGCCCGTGGCAGCTGGGCCCGTTCAAGCTGGAGGGGGTCCGGGTCACGCACAGCCTGATGGACTGCCTCGCGATCGCGGTCGAGACGCCGGCGGGGGTCATCATCCACACCGGCGATTTCAAGATCGACCAGACGCCGATGGGCGGCGAGTTTTTCGACTTCCAGAAGTTCGCCGCCTACGGGGAAAAAGGCGTGCTGCTGCTCTTGTCCGATTCGACCAATGTCGAGCGCGAGGGCTACACCCCGTCGGAGCGCGAGGTGGGCAAGAACCTCGAGGCGATCTTCAACCGGAGCCACAAGAAGATCTTCGTCTCGACGTTTTCGTCGAACATCCCGCGCATCCAGCAGGTGGCGGATATCTCCGAGCGGGCGGGCCGGAAGCTCATTTTGAGCGGCCGCAGCATGATCAAAAACGCCGAGATCTCCTCCGAGCTGGGCTACTTAAAGCTCGCCGACGGAACGATGCACGAAAACGAGCCCTGGCAGAAGCTGCCGGCGGACCAGGTCACGTTTCTCACCACCGGGAGCCAGGGCGAGCCGATGTCGGCGCTCCACCGCATCGCGCTCGACGACCACAAGTCGATCAAGATCGAGCCCGGCGACGCGGTGCTCCTGTCGTCCAAATTCATCCCCGGCAACGAGCGGACGATCACCAACCTGATCAACCACATTTACCGCCGCGGCGCCGAGGTCCACTACGAGAGCGTCTCGGAGATCCACGTCTCGGGCCACGCCGCCCAGGAAGAGCTGAAGGCGATGCTGCACCTCACGCGGCCGAAATATTTCGTGCCGGTCCACGGCGAATACCGCCACCTGGTGCGCCACATCCAGCTCGCCCAGGCGGTGGGGATTCCCAAAGAGAACTGTTTCCTGATGGAAGACGGCCAGGTGCTCGAGCTCACGTCCGACCGCGCGGAAAAACGCGATACGGTCACCGTCGGCCGGGTCTTCGTCGACGGCAAGGGCGTCGGCGACGTCGAGGACTTCGTCATCCGCGACCGCCGCCACCTCTCGGAAGACGGCATGGTGCTCGCCGTCATGGCGATCCACCGGCAGACCGGCGAGATCGTCACCGGGCCGGATATCGTCACGCGCGGCTTCATGCGCGCCGGCGGCGGCGAGGAGATCCTCGAAGGCGCGCGGCAGGTCGTTTTACAGACGCTGAAAGAGATCAACCGCGAGAGCCGCACCGACGTCGGCGAGGTGCAGGAGGAAGTCCGGAAGGCGCTCCGGCGCTTTTTCAAGAAGGCGCTGGCGCGCTACCCCGTCGTGCTGACCTTCATCATGGAGACGTAAAGCGGCGATGGCGCAGGAAAAAAAGAAATCGAAGGTCAACCGGGAGATCCTGGCCGTGGCGCTGCTGGTCGTCGGCCTGCTGCTCGCGCTGAGCCTCGCCTCTTTCAGCCCGCGCGACCGCTCGTTCAACACGCCGTCCGGCAGCCTCTCGACGGCGCTCAACTGGGGCGGCCCCGCCGGCGCCTACACCGCCGACCTCCTGCTGACGGTCTTCGGCCTCACGTCCTACCTGCTGCCGCTGTTTCTTTTCAGCGTGGCCTACGGTCTGTTTCGCGACTCGTTCGAGAAGGTCCGCGCGACCAAGGTCGGCGGCGGCCTGCTGCTCGTCTGGAGCGCGGCCACGCTGCTCAGCCTGGCGCGCTCGGTCGACGCCGGCCGCGAGGCCGGCGGCCTCGTCGGCGAGGTGACGGCGCAGTTCCTGGCGGCGTTCTTCGGCCGCGTCGGCGCCTACGTCATCGTGCTGCCGACTTTCCTCCTCTCCGTCACGGCGGTAAGCCAGAATTCGCTCCTTTCCTTCGCCGAGCGCGGGCGGAAGGATCTCGCCCGGCTCAACAAATGGGCCGCCGCCGCTTTCGGGCGGCTCAAAAAAAGCTGGCGCGCGCGGCGGGAAAAAGGCGAGAACAAAAAGAAAGCGGAGCGCGAATACGTGCCGCCGCCGATCGTGCTCAAGGAAGAGAGCGCCAGCCGGGAGGAGCCGCCGAAAAAACCCAGGAAGAAGGCCCCTCCGCCCGAAAAGCAGCTCGATTTTCCCGAGCTGGACGCCTCGGGCTACCGGCTGCCCACGGTCGATCTGCTCGACACGCCCGAAGGCGGCCCCGTCAAGATCGACAAGGAGACGCTCGAGGCGAACTCGCTCATCCTGCAGAACAAGCTCGCGGATTTCGGCGTCGAGGGCGAAGTCGTCGCGGTGAAGCCCGGGCCGGTCATCACGATGTACGAGTTCAAGCCGGCCGCCGGCGTCAAGGTCCGGCGCATCGTCACCCTGGCCGACGACCTCTCGATGGCGCTCCGCGCGCTCAGCATCCGCATCCTGGCGCCGATCCCCGGCGAGTCCGTCGTCGGCATCGAGATCCCCAACCCGCGGCGCGAGAAGGTCTTTTTTCGCCAGGTGGTCGAGAGCGAGGTCTACCAGGCCTCCGACTCCGGCCTCACGCTGGCGCTCGGGCGCGACATCTCCGGCACGCCGTTCGTCGCCGACCTCGCGCGCATGCCCCATCTATTGGTCGCGGGCGCGACCGGCACCGGCAAATCGGTCTCGATCAACGCGATGATCTTGAGCATGCTCTACAAGGCCACGCCCGAGGACGTGCAGTTCATCATGATCGATCCCAAGATGCTCGAGCTCTCGATGTACGAGCAGCTGCCGCACATGATCGTCCCGGTCGTCACCGAGCCGAAAAAAGCCGCCGCCGCGCTCTTCTGGGCGATGGACGAGATGGACCGCCGCTACCGGCTGATGCGCGACAAGGGCGCCCGGTCCATCGACAACTACAACCGGATGGTGGAGAAGGACGCGGCCGACGAGCGGAACGTCGTCGAGCTGAGCGAGACCGAAGGCGGCGAGGACGCGGGCGCCGTGGACGAGTTGGGCGGCGACCTGAAGGCGGCCGCGCCGCTCAAGCACGAGCGGCTCCCCCGCATCGTGATCATCGTCGACGAGCTGGCGGATCTGATGATGAGCGTCGGGCGGGACATCGAGGAATACATCACGCGGCTGGCGCAAAAGGCCCGCGCCGCCGGCATCCACATGATCCTCGCGACGCAGCGCCCGTCGGTCGACGTGATCACCGGCCTCATCAAGGCGAATTTCCCGGCCCGCATTTCGTTCCAGGTGACTTCCCGCGTCGACTCGCGGACGATTTTGGATTCGATCGGCTCGGAGCGATTGCTGGGCGAGGGCGACATGCTCTTTTTGCCGCCGGGGACCGCGCGGCTGACGCGCGTCCACGGCGCCTACGTCTCGGACCACGAGATCCGTAACGTCATCGAGTTCATCAGCCGGCAGGCGAAGCCGCGCTACCGCCCCGAGGTCTTCGAGGCGAAAAAAGAGATGGAAGGCGGCGCCGGCGGCGAGGACGAATACGACGAGATGTACGACCAGGCCGTCGAGCTCGTGTCCGAGACCCAGCAGGCCTCGATCTCGATGATCCAGCGGCGG
>DASWFA010000563.1:0-7990 GCA_036394475.1 Binatia bacterium | reverse complement strand
CGGCCAGCTTGCCCCGCTCCAGCGGATAGATAAAGAGCCGGCGCCGCGGGCCGGCATAGGCGTCGAGACGCTCGAGCCACGGCCGTGTAAAGTTCCAGGCGCGCTCGCCGTCGCTTACGGCGAGGATTTGATTCACCCCCGCAAGCGCGGCGAGGCCGACGAAGAAAGGTCCGGGCGCCGGCAGCACCTGGTTCTTCAGGAGCTCGGTCATCTGCGCGGACAATTCGTCCGCGCTCGCCCTTTTCGGCTGAAAGACGTCCAGGCGCGCGCCCGCGAATTCCGGCACGTCGATCAGCTCCTTGATTTCGACCAGACGCCGGATATTTTCGGGCGCGTCCACGAGCATGAGCGATTTTTCGCCCGGCTGGTCGAGCGCCGCTCCGCCCGGCGTCACGAGGGCTTGAAAAAGTTTTTTTATTTCGGCGGCGGGCAGATAGTTGACGGGAACGCTCTGAACGACGAATCCCGGCGCCGCGGCGGGCGGCGCTGCAGCGGCCGGCGGCGTGGCGGCTCCGATGGATCGTTCGGCTTCTCCGGACACGGCCCGCGCGGGGGAAAAAATCAGCGGCAAAAAAAGGGCGAGAACGAGAAGGGACGAGGCGCGGGGGGCGAAAGACCAAGGAAAGCTAGCCAATGAGGGAGGAAATTTCATCCGGTTGTCCCCATCCCTCATCCCTCCGCCCATCTTTCTTCAGACCAGCCGCACCCAGGTCTTTTGCAGCGACGTGGCGTAGCCGACGGCGGCGGCGCTCTTGAGCCCGCTCGCCTGCAGCTCGGCCACGAGCTTGGGGGCGTACTTCTGCGGCAGGGCGATCAAGAGGCCGCCCGACGTCTGCGGATCGAAAGCGATTTCCACCAGGCCTTCGCGTATGGAGCCGTCGACCGTGACTTTGTCCTTGAGATATTCGCGGTTTCTTTTGCAGCCGCCCGTCAGGTAGCCTTTTTCGGCGAGGTGGCGGGCGCGCGGCAAAAGCGGCAACTGGGCGGACTCGATGATCAGCGTGACGCTGCTGCCGCTCGCCAT
Source organism: Binatia bacterium (assembly GCA_036394475.1). GTDB lineage: Bacteria > Desulfobacterota > Binatia > UBA9968 > UBA9968 > JAJPJQ01. The sequence continues at coordinate 6,966 of DASWFA010000563.1, read as the reverse complement.
TTCGAGCGAGTGGCCGAGCAGAGCGAAGCCGGTGACGTCGGAGCAGGCGTGAACCGGATAGCCGCGCATGATCTTCGACGCCGTGTGGTTGAGCGCCATCATGGAATTGACGGCCTCCTGAACGGCCGGTTTCGGCGCCTTGCCCTTCTTGAGCGCGGTCGTGATGATGCCCGTGCCGAGCGGCTTGGTGAGCACGAGCGCGTCGCCCACCTGGACGCCGACGTTGCGGAGGATCTTGTCCGGATGAATGACGCCGGTCACCGCCATGCCGTATTTGATCTCCGGGTCGATGATGGTGTGGCCGCCGAGCACGGCGACGCCCGCCTCGCGCGCTTTCTCGCCGCCGCCTTTCAAGATTTCGCCCAGCACTTTCATGTCCATTTTCCCCTTGGGAAAGCAGGCGATGTTGAGCGCGGTCTTGGGCTCCGCGCCCATCGCGTAAACGTCGCTGAGCGCGTTGGCCGCCGCGATCTGGCCGAACGTGTAGGGGTCGTCGACGATCGGGGTGAAAAAGTCCACCGTGTTGACGATCGCCAGGTCGGGGCGCAGACGATACACCCCGGCGTCGTCGGAAGTTTCCGTTCCGACAATCACATCAGGGCAGTCGAACTTCGGCAGGCTGTGCAACACTTGCACCAGGTCGGCGGGGCCGAGCTTCGCAGCTCAGCCCGCGGCAGCGACGTGGCGCGTGAGGCGTATTGCCTTCTTTTTCTTAATCAGTCCCATCGTCTTTCTCCGGTAGTTTTCCCCGGGCGGGCGTCGGCCGGACGGCCCTAGCGCGGCGCGCCCGGTCTGCCGGCCGGCGCCGTCGATTTGAGCCGCCTTAGATCTCCAACCCTGAGCGTGATCCCTTCCCGATCAAAATATTCAAGGAGGGCAATGGTATATTTGCGGCTGGAACCTAAAAGATCGCGAAAGGTGGCCGCCGTAATCTCGCCGTTTTCAGAGAGATATTTATATAAAACGCCCCGGACGTTGTCAACGGAATCGGCGAGGTAGTAGAGATCCGGGGCCACCCGGACGACGGCTTTCTCGCGCTCCATCACGCGCACGATTTCCGCCACCTTGTTCCGCTCCGCGCCGAGCTCTTTCTCGATCTGTCTCAAGTCGGGCGGCGCGAGCGGGCTGCCGCCGAGAAGGCGCCGGATTTTTTCCGTCAGGGTCTTTTCGTCGGCCCGGAGCCGGACCTTGTGGCCGGGCAGGGAGAGGACGTTGCCGTCGCGCTTGACGCTCTTTTCGCCTTCCAGTATCTCCACGACGGCGCGGAACAGGCGCGCCGGGATGGCGTACGGCAGCTTCTCCCGGAGCTCTTCCATGTCCATGCCGGGCGCGAGCGCGTGCGCCGCGTGGTAGTCCTCCAGCGCGCGGACGATTTTGGCCCTGAGCGCCTGCCATTTGTTTTTCGTGGTATAGAGTTTTTCCCCCTCGGCGCTGATGGACAGGATCTCCGGCGTGCGGCCGATCCAGGCGCGCGCCTCTTCTTCCCGGACATTGAGAAATTGATAAACCGGGCCGATGGAAGCGGCGAAATCGTCGCTCTCTTCCATAAAACGCTCGATCAGCCGCGGCGCGTCGTCGCTCATCAGGGCTTCCAGCCTCGGCTCCAGATCGGCCTCGCCCCGTTTGTGCTTGCGCGGCCAGGGATGCACCACGACCCCGCCGCCGAGCGTGCGGCGCGCGGTCTCGTCGCGCACGATGAAGCGGTCGCCGCGGAGCGCGAGCAGCGGCTCCGACAGCGCGAGCTGGCAAAAGGCGGCGTCCTTGGGCTCGATTTTGTCCCTGGCGCCGAGCACGATCAGCTTGGCCAGCCGCTCGGCGGTGCCGAGATGCACGCGCACGCGCTGGTGGTTTTTAATTCCCTTCGCCGCCGCCGGCCGGACCTCCAGCCGGGCGTCGAAGCGGTCGGTCGTCAGGGTGAGCTTCTCGTGGCAAACGACGTGGCCGCGCTCGATCTGGGCTTTTTCCAGGCCGGCGAGATTCAGCGCGACGCGCTGGCCCCATCCGGCCGTTTCGACGGCGCGGTTATGCACCTGGAGGCTGCGCACGCGGAAGGTCTGGCCGCCGGGAAGCGCGCGCACGTGGTCGCCGGTTTTCACTTCGCCGTTCTCGGCGGTGCCGGTGACGACGACGCCGTGCCCTTGCAGAATGAACGCGCGGTCCACCGGCAGGCGAAAGTAGCCGGCGGGGGCGGCCCGGTCCGCCTGCGCCAGCCGGCGGACGATCTCCGCCCTGAGCTCCGCGAGGCCCTGGCCGGTGACGGCGGAGAAGGGGAGGGCCGGGGAATTGTCCAGCGCCGTACCGAAGGTAAGAATCTTGATCTCTTCCTCGACTTCCTGAATGCGCGCCGGCGGCGCGAGATCGGTCTTGGTGACGACGAAGATCGCCTGTTTGACGCCGAGGAGGTGGAGGATGTCGAGGTGCTCTTCGGTCTGCGGCATGACGCCGTCGTCGGCCGCCACGGCGAAGAGAACGAGATCGATGCCGTGCGCGCCCGCCAGCATGTTGCGGATAAAGCGCTCGTGGCCGGGCACGTCGACGATGCCCGCCTGGGTCCCGTCGGGCAGGTCGAAGTGGGCGAAGCCCAGGTCGATGGAGATGCCGCGCTCCTTTTCCTCCTTGAGGCGGTCGGTGTCCTCGCCCGTGAGCGCCTTGATGAGGCTCGTCTTGCCGTGATCGATGTGGCCGGCGGTGCCGATGATGTAAGGCATGGAAGAATGTTACTAAACGTCGAATTTCGGAATCAAATCGCTCGGATCGAAAATCGCCCTGAGATCGAGGAGAAAGCGCCCGTCCTTGATCCGGCCGATGATCGGCGGGGCGGCGCGGCGGAACTTTTCCGCGATCCGCTCGGCGCCCATATCGGCGCGCTCGATCGCGACGACTTTCGTGGGGATCTCTTCCGTCGGCAGGGCGCCGCTGCCGATCTGACAGGTGGAGTCCTCGAGCGAGAGCTTGAAATTATCTCCCAGCGCGTTTTGCAGGGTGGGCAGCAGGCGCGCCCCCATCGCCGCGATGTCTTCCACCGGTCGGGTGAAGGCCCGGAGCGTCGGGATCTCCGCGGCGACGTCGGCCGACTGCTGGTAGAGTCTCAGCGTCGCTTCCAGCGCGGCGAGCGTCAATTTCCCGCAGCGGAGCGCCCGGTGGAGCGGGTTCTTCGCCATCCGCCCAAGCCAGTTTTTCTTGCCCGCGATGAGTCCCGCCTGCGGGCCGCCCAAGATCTTGTCGCCGCTGAAAGTCACGATGTCGGCGCCCATCGCGATGCGCTCAGACACCAGCGGCTCCTTCGGCAGGCCGTAGCGGCCGAGATCGACGAGCGCGCCGCTGCCCAGGTCTTCCATCACCGGAACTTTATGCTTTTTCCCGATCGCGACGAGGTCGGCGAGGCCGACTTCGGCGGAGAAGCCGACGATCTTATAATTGCTGGTGTGCACCTTGAGCAGCAGCGCGGTTTTTTTGCCGATCGCCTTCTCGTAATCCTCGGGGTGGGTCCGGTTGGTGCTGCCGACCTCTTTCAAGACCGCGCCGCTCTTGGCCATGACCTCGGGGATGCGGAAAGAGCCGCCGATCTCGATCAGCTCGCCGCGCGAGACGATCACCTCTCTGCCGTCGGCCACGGTGTTGAGCCCCAAAAGAACGGCGGCCGCGTTGTTGTTGACGACCGTGGCCGCCTCGGCCCCCGTCAAGTCCACGAGCAGGCTTTCGATCATCTCTTCCCGCTTGCCGCGCGTGCCGCGCTCGAGATCGTACTCGAGATTGACCGGGCCGTCGCCGACGCGCGCGACCGCGTCGAGCGCCGCCCGGGAAAGCGGCGCGCGCCCGAGGTTGGTATGGAGGATCGTGCCGGTCGCGTTGACGACGCGAACAAGGCTGGAGTCGGCACCGGCGCCGAGCCGTTTTTTGAGCCGCGCCAGGATGGCCGCTTCCTCCAGCTCCCCGTCGAGCGATTCCCCCGCGCGGATCGCCGCGCGCAGCTCGTCGAGGACCTCGCGGCAGCGCCGGGTCACGTAGTCGCGGCTCAAGCGGGCGAGCCAGGGGCCCGTTTGCGGATGATTGAGGAGGCGATCGACGGACGGCAGCTCCCGGAGGAGATTTTTCGCCTGCGCCATATGGCTGGAAGCTCGCACAAAGGGTAGGTAAATTCAACCGTTCCGCCGTTTGCCAATCGATTCCCGCCGGCTTATAACTGGACCCACTTTGAGGCCCAAAATCCCGCTGCTCAAGCGCCGGATTTATCTCTTCGGCGGTTTATTTTTGCTGTTTTTCCCGGGCTCCCCCGCGCGCGGGCAAGATCCGGCAAAAGCGCTCCGGGAAGGCGAGCTGGCCTGGTACACCCTGATCGCCGTCGAGGACAGCCAAAAAATCATTCAGGCGTTCGAGAAAAAATACCCCGGCGTCAAAGTCAGGCTCTTCCGCAACCGCGAGGCCGCGCTGCTGCCGCGCATCATCGCGGAAAAGCAGTCGGGCCGCCCGGTCGTCGACGTCACTTCGCTCCGGGGCATCGGCTATTACCAGCTCTGGAAGCGCGGCCTGATCCAGCCTTATGTTTCGCCCGAGAGCAAAATCCTGCCCGCGGGCTTCAAAGACCCCAAGGGATTCTGGGCCGATCTCTACGACAGCCTCTACGCCTGGAGCTACAACACCGCCCGGATGAAAGATCCCCCGAAGGGCTACGAAGAGGTCGTCCAGCCGCGCTATCGCGGCAGGATAGGCATGGACAACGAAGAGGTGGAGTGGTTCGCCGGGCTCGTCGAATATTGGGGCAAGGAGCGGGTGGTCCAATTTCTGCGACGGCTCGCCGCGCAGGAAATCCGCGCGCGCGACGGCCATACGCTGATCGCCCAGCTCATGGCCGCCGGCGAGTTCGACCTGACGCTGACTTTCAGCGAGAGCGTCGAGAAACTAAAACGGGGCGGCGCGCCGGTCGAGTGGATCAAGACCTTCGACCCGATCATCGCTTCGGTCCATCCCATCGCCATCGCCGCCGACGCGCCCCATCCCGAGGCGGCGCGCCTGTTCGTGGACTTCGCGCTTTCCAAAGAGGGGCAATCGATCATCCGCTCGACCGGGCGGGTGTCGCCGAGACCGGACGTCGCGCCGCCTTTCCGGCTGTCGGCGGAGGAAAAGCTCAAGGTCCATCCGGTGCCGCCGGGGGCGGCGGCGGACTACGAGGGCTTGCAGAAAGAGTGGCGCGAGATATTTAAATAGCCGCCGATTCTAGCGGCCGATGTGGAGCGGCAGGATTTTTCCCCGCGCGCTCGCGCGCGGCGCCTCCCTTACTATGCGCACCGTCCGGTGGTCTTCCCAGAGGCGGGCGGTGACGCGGTTCCAGCCTTGGCCTTCGGCGAGCGCGGAGCGAAGACGGGCCAAAAGTTTCGCTTCGTCCAGACTCCCGACGACGGGGTGGACGAAGAGACTGAGACGGGTTTGCCCCCGGTCGTCTTCTTCCTCGACCAGCTGGTAGTCGCCGGGTCCGCCGCCGAACTCCGCGGGCAGGATATTCTCAAAAAGCTCGAACAGGTCGCCGTAAAAATAGTTCATCCCCTCGCTGGTGAATTTCTCGAAGCTCCGGATGTGATGCAGGTGGAGCGTAAGCCCGAGCCGCTCCATCGGGCAGCCGCAGGCCCGGCTTTCCGCCGCGGCGTAATCGCCATTTTCCACGTTGAGAAGCAGCCGGACTTCGTGCGGCGCGAACGTGGTGAAGAGCAGCGGGTGAATCGGCGCGCTGCCGGGAGAAGCCGGCCGCGGGTGTTGGATCAAGGCCAGCCGGTGCTCGCTCACGTGGACCTCGTCGGTATGGGCGGGGGTGGCGCAGCCGAGGCCGACGCTCCCGCCCTCGCCGAAGGAGTAGCGCGGGATCGCCCGCGCGCCCGCGCGCTCGATCGCGTCGCGCTTGGCTTCCGTGAACGGCTCGCCGCCGACGAGGAATTTCACGCCTGCGAGCGAGACGCCTTGATCCCGCGCGGCGTTGGCGATGCGGCAAGCGTTGCCCGCGCCGGTCTTGATGCAGCAGGCGGCTCCCCGGCGATTTTTCTCCGCCGCCCAGTCGACGATGCGCGCGATCTCCGTCACGTCGGTAAAGTCGGGGCGCGGGAACCCGTGCCCGCGCAAATTGCCGAGGAGCACGATCAGCCGGGTCATCGTGTAGCGGCGCCACGCTCCGGCGTAGGAATTGGCCGGTATCTTGCGCGCGAACCAGCGCTCGACCCGGACGCCCATCTTGGCGTAGATCAGCAGGAACTTGATCCCACCGCTCGAGGGGAGCGCGGCGTCGTAGATGGCGTGGGCGCGGTCCCGGAGGCCATGCGCGGCGAAGAGCACCGCCAGCTCGTGCGTCTGCTCCGCCAGTCGGGCGGGCGACAAGACCGAGCGGACCGGCGCGCTCCGCGTGCCGCCGGTTTGGATGGCGATGCCGGGCGCGGAGTCGCTCCGCAAAAAGTCGGCGGGAAGAAATTGGAAGCGCGCCCTCCCGCGCACCGTCGGCTTTTTTCCCCGAAACTCGTCCGAGGTGAGATAGACGCCTTCCCGCGCGAGCTTCTCCAGCGTCTTTTCCAGCCCGTGACGGCGCACCTCGGCCTCGAGATCGGCGAACGCGCAGCCGGCCAGACCGAGCAGCTTCAGATAGGGACTGTCCGGGCGCGCATATATTTCGCCCCGCGCCACCCGGAGAAAATCTTCCTCGCGCCGCTCCAGGTCCCTTTTGATTTTGTCTTCCGCCCGCGCGAGGGTGACGGGCTCGCGGAGAAAATCGCCCAGGCTCGCAGCGAGCGAGGCCGTCCGCGCGGCTTCCTTCAGCGCGGAGCTCAGCCGCGAATAAACCGTCGCCAGCGTGTCGGGGCGGAAAGGCATGATCGGGTTTGCCGCACAGCCGGGGGCGGCGGAGAAATTATTTCAGCGGGATCATGACGTAGAGGCGGGGCTCGCGGCTGACCACGCGCGTGATGTGGCCGCGCCCGGTCAAGTCGTCGG
>DASWFA010000562.1:0-4424 GCA_036394475.1 Binatia bacterium | reverse complement strand
GCGCCGGCGGGAGCTTCGGGGCGGCCGATTTCTTTTTCACAGTTCCGTCTCCCTTCCGCTCGATCGGCCCGGACGGCGGTCCGAAGCGAAATAAAAAAGCCCGGCGGGATCGTTCCCGTCGGGCGCTTTTATCTTGACATCGCGTGGCTTATGCACTTGGTGGCGCCGGGTTTTGCCGCGCTCACGCGGCCGACTCGCTAAGTTTCATTCAATCCCCTAACCCAATCCTTCCCCTTGGCCAATATAACTAAGAGACTATAGCATCATCCCATCGGCAAAAGCTCGTGGCCTCCATTGGACCCGGAAATAGCCCGGCGCGGGTGGATCCCGGACCGTCCCTTCCACTTGACACGGTAAAACGGGCCGGAATCGCTCCGTTACTTTTTAAAACGAATGGGTTGGCGCTTTCTGGAGCGAACCGGCGGTCCTACGAACGGCTGTGCCTTCAGCCAGGCGACGAGCTCCGATTCCAGCACCCCGGGCGTGGCGAAGGGGGAGACCCGCCGGAGCGGCAGGCGATGGTTTTTCGCCAGCCGCTTGATCGACTCCTCGCTCAAACCGAACATTTTGGCGATCTCCGGCAGCTGCAGCCATCGATCCGTTTTTTCCATCATAGGTCGTTAGTCTTATAGTCCTAATATCAGGCGGAATTTAACCGACCCCGGAATTAGCCAGACATGACCAGGAACCGGGTCGGAACTCACCTCAATTGAGGTGTTGACAGCTATTCTAAAATGGAATGACGCCCTACGCTATAAGTAACACCACGTAATTTGAAGCAAACGGATACGTATTGTTAAACAGGGTCGCCGCCGGGCGGCGGGTTACGGGCTCAAGGCTGGTGATTATTGAGCAGCTTCGAGATGACGTTCTTGAGCGTTCTCGTATTGATCGGCTTCATGTAGGCGGCGTCGCAGCCGGAGGCCTTCGCCAGCTTGGTCTCCTCGTCGGTGGTGTCGGTCGAAGTCACCGCCAGAATGGGTATATTGCGGGTAGCCGAGTTGAGCTTGAGCCCCCGAATCAGGGAAACGCCTCCCATGCCGGGCATGTGGAGGTCGGTCACGATCAGGTCGGGCGGGTCGTCCATGACCGCCAGCAGGGCGTCTTCGCCGTCCACGGCGGTGTGCACGAGGTAACCCTCGGAAGAAAGCAAGACCCGCATGAGCTTTAAATTCGACGGCAGATCGTCGACGACCAGGATTCTCAGGCGCTTTTCCATATCATCACCTTCGCTTGGCCATTGCCCATTCGGCCGGATGATAAGGTTTTCTCCGCCGGACATCAATCGAAAAATCAACGAAAACTCGCCAAACCCGGCGGGAAGGTTTATTCCGGGGGCAGGATGCCCCGCTTGAGCGCGTAGCGGACCAGCTCGGTCCGGTTCCGGATGCCCAGCTTTTTCATCATGTTGGCCCGGTGGATCTCGACGGTGCGCGGGCTGATGAAAAGCCGCCGGCCGATTTTCGCGTTCGTATGCCCCTCGGCGGCGAGCTGCAAGACCTCGCGCTCGCGGGAGCTGAGCGATTCGTACGGATCGGCCGCCCCGGCGGCCGCTCTTCCCAGATAGGCTTCGATGGCCGCCTCCGAAAGAGGCGGGCTCAAATACCTGCGGGCGGCCATGGCCTCGCCGATCGCCTTCACCAGCTCTTCGGCGCTGGAATCTTTGAGGACGTAGGCCGCGGCGCCGTTTTTCAGCGCCTCGAGCACATAGGATTCGTCGTTGTGCATCGACAGGATGACGACCTGAGTCTTGGGCGAGCGCTGCTTCACCCGCCGCGTGACTTCCAGGCCGTTCAAGCCCGGCAGCATCAAATCGAGCACGAGCACGTCCGGCCGGAGGCGCTCGACCAGCCGGGCGACCTCCAACCCGTTGCCCGCCTCGCCGACGACGCAGAAACGGCCCCCGGCTTCGAGCAGCGCGCGGAGACCCTGCCGGACCACCCGATGGTCGTCGGCGAGAACGACGGTGCCCGATGGCGATGGATCTCTTTTTATGGACTCGGCGTTCATCGTTGTTTTTTATCTTCCAGCGGCAGTTCGGCGGTCAGGAGGGCGCCGGCGCCGGGAAGAGACTCGAGCCTCAGCTCTCCTCCCAGCATCGCGGTCCGCTCGCGCATTCCCGCGAGGCCGGCGCTGTCCGCCGAAACGGCGTCGGGGTCGAAGCCGGCGCCGGCGTCCCGGATCCGGATCGCCAGCCTTTTTTCGTCCGCCGAGACGCCGACCTCCACGCGGTCGACCCCGGCGTGGCGCGCGACGTTGGTCAGCGCCTCCTGCACGATGCGATACGCGGCGGTCTCGATTCCCGGGTCGAAGCGCCGGCCCTCCAGGCCGCTCGGTTTGAAATCCACCTTGATTTTGACCTGCCCCGTATAGCGCTCGAAATGCCAGCGGAGCGCCGGCAAAAGCCCGAGATCGTCCAGCATGGCGGGGCGGAGCTCCAGGGAGATATTGCGCACCCGGTTGATGAGCTCGTTGGTGGTCTCGAGCGCCTGCGCGAGCTGGGGCCGCACGATGCTCGCCTGCTCCCGCGCGCTGATCTCCAGAGAGAGCTTGATGCCGGTGAGCGCCTGGCCGATCTCGTCGTGCAGCTCGCGCGCTATCCGGGTCCTTTCTTCCTCCCGCACCGATTGCAGGTACCCCGCGAGAGAGCGCAGCTGCTCCCGCGACCGGCGGAGCTGCTGCTCGACCCGGGAGCGCTCGGCCGCTTCCGACAGCAGCCTGCCGTTCGCTCTTTCCAGCTCCCGCGTCCGCGCCCGGACCTTTTCGTCCAGTTGCGCCATGGCCTTTTCGAGCGCCGCCTCCTCGGCGCGCCGCCGCTCGGCGTTCTCGATCAGCTCCCACTCGCCGCGCTTGATCAGGGCGTAGCCGTGGTTTTTGACGACGTCGACGATCTCGCCGGCCCGGCAGAGTTCCAGACTGTAGGTGCAGAGCGCCTTGATCCGGCGTCCGGCGACGGCTTGGTCCAGCTCCGCCTCGTAATCGGCGAATTTTTTCCAGGTGGTTCGCTTCAGCCACAGGGAGTCGCCCGTCAGTCTGAGCCCGTCGAAACCCCTGGCCGACGCCTGCTCGTATTTTTCCAGCCATCCGGCGAGCACTCTCCGGCCGTTGAAAGCGCCGCCTTTGACGTACCAGTCGGTATGCGGAATGATCTCGATCTGGCCTTTTTCAAGGTACGCATCGAATCGCGGCAGAAATTTTCTCATCCGCCGGGCCGCATCCTCCACGCGGAGGGGCTTGGCCGTCACCCACATGCAAAATTCGTTGTTCGACAACCCCGCTTTGAAGTAAGGCAGCAAAATATCCAGCAGATCTTTTTGGCTCTTGTAGAAATGGCAGCCGTGCGCCCCCCAGGGAAGGTTGGCGATCAGCTTGGAGGCTTTTCTTGGAACCCGCTTTTCCATAAGAGCCCTTGTCCGAGCGCCGGAGAAGTGATTCGTCGAGTATAAAAAAACCCGGCTGGAGCGATCCAGTCGGGCCTTGATTCCATCCTACAACCTAGCTGAGCTGTCCGGAGGATTATTCCAGTCTTATCGTTCTCTCTCAGTCTACATCGAATCGAAACCTTGTCAAGTTATCGGCGGCGCGCGCCCGGCGCTACGGCACGTAGACCGCGCCGTCCATCAAAAGCCGGGCGGTGCGCGCCAGCGCCGCCTTGGAGAGCGTGAGGCCGCCGTTTTGGTTTTGCGTCTCGATCTCGACGTGAATGGTTCCGGAGGGATGGCCGATTCTCACCGCGGGCGGGTTTTTAGGCTGGACCTCGCGGTAGATCTCGTGGACGATGGTGCCCGCGATCTTCGCCGCGGCGCCGAGGCAGACCGCGCCGGTGACGGCGTAGGCCTTGTGCAGCTTTTGCAGCGCGGTCATGCGCGCGACGACGTCGACGTCGGCCGCTTCGACCCTGCCCTTGGGCGTCTGGTAGCTCGTGGGCGGGGAAACGAGGGCGATCTTCGGCACGCCGGGGCTCGTCCGCGTGGCGTCTTCTTTTTTCGCGATGCCCATGATCTCGGCCACCACCGAGCGGATCTCCTCGCACTTTTTGAGCAGCGGCGCGTCCGCGGCGATTTCCTCCATGGTCGCGTCGGCCTTGAGGCCCAGATCGGCGGCGCGGACGAAGACGAACGGGTTGGCCGCGTCCACCATCGATACCGTGAGCCTGCCGAGCGTCGGAAATTGAATTTCTTCCTTGACCTTCCCCGTCGGCAGGAGCTTCCCGGTCACGGCGCCGCCGGAATCCAGAAAATCGAGCAGGATCTTCGAGCCCGCCCCGGGCACGCCGTCGATGCGGAAATCGCCATCGCTCTGGAACTCGCCGCCGCGGACGGGAAATTCCGCCACGATGATCTTCTTGGTGTTGGTGTTGTAAATGCGCACCTTGGTGATCGGCTCCTTGGCGTCGATCAGCCCGCGCAAGAGGGCGAACGGCC
>DASWFA010000561.1:0-2465 GCA_036394475.1 Binatia bacterium | reverse complement strand
CGCCTTCCTGCGCCCGATTCTCGACAAGATAGAAGAGGGCTGGGAGATCCAGAAGCCCTCGGCCATGGACCCCACCGACAACGATTTTATCTGCCTGTTTCTCCATCCCCGGAGCGGCCGGCAGGCCCGGGCCGTGCTCCCGACCAACTGGTTCCGGGACGCCGGCCTCTTTCCGGAAATAGAGCTGGCGGTCCGGATGGCGATCCGGAACGCCGTTCCTCCGCCCGAGCCGGGCAAAAAATAAGTAAATAATCCCGCCCAGGTGCCGATAGGAAAACTATCATGGCGCCCGGCCTCAAAAGACTCTACGCCCGCTTGAAGGAGTCGGTTCTCCGCGAAGTCCTCGCGATCAAGGGGCTGATGCGGCTCCTCATGAAGCGGCGCAACACGGGGGACGCCTGGACCCGCGAGGAAAAGGCCGAGATCAAGGGACGCCTCAAAGCGCTGTCCAGGACGATCCCGTTTCTGCTTATTTTCTGCCTGCCGGGCGGCTCGCTGCTTCTGCCCGTGCTGGCTTCCGTCCTCGACCGCCGGAAGCTCCACCGCCCGCTTTCCGAAGGCGACCTCAGCACGCTCGGCCAAATACGCCGCTGGGGGCAGTTCTGGAAGTCGGAGACCTAGCCGATTTCTTTACAATAACGAAGCCCGCCGCGCGCTCGCGCCGCGTCTGTCCGAAGAGTCCACTCGAAGAGACCGCAATCTCGATCGGGTATTTACCCGATTGAGGCGGCAAGATCCCCAAAGTATTATGATCGTTGTCCGGCGCGGGAATTTTTCCAGCGCCATATTTCATTTTCGCCGGACGCGCTCGATTGGGAAGCAGCCGGAATGACGCCGCATGACGTTTCAACCTGGAGGATCCGGTTCCAATGCAAAACCTGCGGCACGGCGTTTACGGTCAAAGGCATTCCCCATCTGGAAATAGCCGAAGCCTCGAACGAGACCATCTGTCCCACCTGCGGCGTCGCCCCCGATAAGGGGACCAGCGGCCTGCTGGGCTTCGGACAGCGCCATCGGATCGTAAATATCAGCCGGGAATATCCCTTCAGAAAAGCGAAGAACGGCGAGACTTGGCATTTCAACAGCGCGTGCTCGAAATGGCCGGCCGAGAACTATGAGAAGGCCGACAGCGCACCCTCCGAGAGCGAGCTCTGCAACGAATGCAAAGCCGCGCCGCGTTTTTAACGTGCGCGGGGTAATCCGCCCCTATCGGCAAAGCCCGAAGCGGGGAGCCGCGTCGTTGCGGGCCGCCGCCGGCTCGCCTAGTGGCGCCCGTTTTTGACGGACTTGAACCCGATGACGTGATGCCAGTGGGCGCGGCCCGGCGATTCGCCGCCGTCGGGGGGCTCCGGCTTGGTTTGGCAGCTTGGACAGGGATGGGCCTGGGCGTATTCGATGATTCTGTCCCGTTCGTCAAGCTCCAACTCGAAAATCTCGGCGCAGCTCTGGCACTTGAGCATCCATGTTCCCGAGTCCATACCGGCCTCCGATGGCGGGATTTTTCCGGCGCTGAATTTAATAAATCCGCAAAAGAGTGTCAAGCAGCCGCAATGAATTTCTAAAGTTCTATCGGCCCGCGCCGATATACCGGGTATCGCGGCGTCGCTATGCGGGCGGAATTTCATTCGCGGGCGGGTTTTACCCTGATCGAGCTTACGCTCGCGGCGGCGCTCGCCGCTCTGCTCGCCGCGGCCGCCGCGCCGCTTTTTTTCCCGTCCGATCCAAAAACTCCATCGCCCAAACGCAGGAATGCGGCCGCGGCGAGGGCGAAAGCGCGCTCCGCCGCTTCGACTGCGCCGGGCGCGCCGCGCGGCAGTCTGTCCGCCGTCCTTCCGGATCGCGATAAATAATTTTCAGGGCACCGGGCCGATGATGCTCCCGGGCGCCGGACCGACGCCGGTGACCGGAAGCACGCCGTCGACCGGGCCGGCCAGGGTGTTGACGCGCGCCCAGCCGGTAACGGGAAGCGTTACGCCGCGGGCGACGCCGACGATCGTAACGCCCTGGACGCCCTGCGCCTGGGCCGCCGCCGGAACGAAGTCCCGCGCGCAAATCCAGACCAGACACAGGGCGATGACGCCGAGGACAATTCTGGTGTATAAATCCGTCTGCATGGCTCGGCCCTCCTCGATAAATAATCTAGTGCTTTTATCATCCGTTTGACAGGCAGGGGGACCGGTCTGCCCCCCCCCCCGGTTGCCGGAATAAAAAAACGGCGGAGGCGCGGGCCGTTTTTTGGCCCGGACCTCCGCCGTCTCTTCTTTAGCGGCCAGGATTAAGCGCTTACGGAATCTGTCCGTAGACGCCGAAGCCGCCCTGCTCGGTCGACGTGGTCGTCAGCGGCACATAGACGCGGTTACGGACCGCGCGGCAGTCCTCGCCGAAATGATTGCCGTTGTCGCCGCTATGGTTGCTGTTGTTGCGGCTGTTGCTATTGGCGTTGCCGTTGCCGCCGCCGCTGTCGC
>DASWFA010000560.1:0-8649 GCA_036394475.1 Binatia bacterium | reverse complement strand
CTCGAAGCAGGCCCTCAAATGGAGCTCGTCGGTATGGCCGTCGTAGATATGGATCTGCGTCGCGTCGAACCCGAAGATTTGGCGGATCTTGTCGATCGCCGCCTGCAGCACCCGGTCGATGTCGAGCGACTGGCTGGCGGCGGCCGCCACCGCGTGGAGACCCGAAAGCATCCGGTTGGTCTCCTGCAGCTGAGTTTCGCGGAGCCGGGCGTTCTCGTAGAGCTGGGAATTGTGAATGGCGATGGCCGCCTGGCCCGCCAGGGTGGAGAGAAATTCGACCTCCTCGCCGGTGAATTCGTGCTCTTCCTTGGTGTAGAAGCCGAGCACCCCCAGAGCCTCGTCCTTGACGATCAAGGGAACGCCCACGTAGGAAGCCAGCCGGTGCTTGCGGTAAAACTCGATATCGAGCACCCGCGCGTCCTTTCGAACGTCGGAGATGATCAACGGGGCCTTGGTTTCCATCACGACGTTGGCGATGCCGCGCCCGGTCTTCCACTGCTCGAGTTTCCATTCCTTTTCATCGAGGTTGCGGCAGGCCACGGGCTCCAGGTTGCCGCTCTGCTTGTTGAGAAGCCGGATGGTGGCGGAGGCGTAGGGAAGCGATAGATCGATTTTCTCGAGCAGAACGTCCAGCACGTTGCCGAGGTCGAGGGTCGAAGAAATGGCCTGATCGATCTCTCTCAGCGCCCGGATGCGCTCCAGGCTGCGCTTGGTCTCCTGGAACAGGCCGGTGTTCTCCACCGCTACGCCGAGCGCGTTGCCGATCGAGAGCAGCAGGGGCAATTGCGCCTGGGCGAAGTTCTTTTTGGTCCGGCTGCAGACCGCGAGGATGCCCGCCACCTTGTCCTTCGCGATGATCGGCACCCAGGCGGCCGATGTGATCTTCTCGCCCTTGAATTTCCCGGCATAGTCGAGCGGAATATTTTCCAGCACCACGGGCTGTTTCGTCGCGATCATCCGCTCCGCTTTTCCGCCGGGGCGGCTGCCGCCGCCGACCCTGGCGATGTAGGCCTCCGACATGCCGCGGTACGCTTTCAGCATGAGCTTCGGCGGGGTTCCTTCGAGAAAATGGATGTAGCCGCCCTCCATTTCCGTCACTTCGAGAACGGCGTCGAGCCCTTTTAAGAGGATGTGCTCGAGATCGAAAGAGCTGCTGACGGCGGCGGTCACGGCGTGCAGCGCGGCGAGCTCGCGGGCGCGGCTCTCGGTTTCCTCGAAAAGCCGGGCATTTTCAACCGCGATGCCGATCACGCTGCCGACGCTTTTCAGGAGATCGATCTCCCGCGGGGTAAACGGATTGGACTGCGGCGTGGAGACGTTGAGAATACCGATGACCGTTCCGCGCCCCTTGAGCGGCACCCAGATGAGCGAGCGCAGCCCCTCCTCGCGCTCGGACAGGTTGAAGAGCTTCTTTTCGGGGTCGTCGACGATGACCACCTCTCCCGATTCGAATATCTCGGCCGCTTTTTCTTCGGGAGAGAAGTGGGCCCGAATCGTATTGACATACTCTTCGGAAAGCCCCTGATGGGCGGCCAGCACGATCCTGCCGGTCGCGTGCTCCTTGAGCTTGATGCTTCCCCGGATCCGTCCCGTGACCTCGAGCACTTTGTTCAGCGCTATGTTCAACAGCTCGTCCACGCGAAGCGACTGGCTCATGGAGACGGCGATGGCGTTCAGCACCGATTGCTCGTGAGCGCTCCGCTCGGTTTCCTCGAAAAGCCGGGCGTTGGTGAGGGCGATCGCCGTCCCGTTGGCCAGCTGCTGCAAGAGATCGACCTCGGATGGGCTGAACTCCCGCGGCTCGTAGGTGAGCGCCCGGAGTATTCCCATGACCTCTCCGCCGCGCGAGAAC
Organism: Binatia bacterium; assembly: GCA_036394475.1. Classification (GTDB taxonomy): domain Bacteria; phylum Desulfobacterota; class Binatia; order UBA9968; family UBA9968; genus JAJPJQ01. The sequence goes on along the minus strand of DASWFA010000560.1, from coordinate 6,797 downwards.
AGAGGAACTCCGACGTAGCCCCGGATGCCGAGCTCGCGGATCGCCCGCCCGGTGGAAATGGACTCGTCCTGGGTCGTATCGCCGATGACCAGCGCGCGGCGGTTGTTGACGATCCACTTGGTGCGGCCCTGGATCCCTCCCATCTGATACAGGAGCTCGGAATCTATCCCGGAAGAGCCGACGCGCCGGACGCCGCCTTCCTCCAGAAGCCGGATGTCGGCGATATCGGTCCGGAAGAACTCGCGCACCTTGTCGGTGACCTTTTGAAACAAGGTATCGATATCCAGCTTGGTGATGTCCTGGCTCATTTCCTTGAGGAGCTTTTGAACCTGCTCTTGTCTTTGGGACTCTTCAAAGAGCCAGGCGTTTTCCACCGCAACCCCGATCACGTTGCCGATCGCCTGCAGCAGATTCTCCTCGCTCGCGGTGAAGGAAACCGGCCGGGCGGTCGAAACGTTGAGGATGCCCACGACCTTCCCTTGCGACTTGAGGGGAATCCAGGCCATCGACCTGCTGCCGTCGCGGCGGCTCTCCTGGTTGAGCTCCGCCCCCTCGGCTTCGTTGATGATGAGAGGCTCCCCGGTCGCAAACACCTGATCGTTTTTGCCGCCGGGAGTTTTTGGGCGCAACAGGGTTGCGGCGTACTCGTCGGAGATGCCCCTGTAGGCGGCCAGCTTGACTTCGCCGGTGAGCGGATCTTTAAGCCGGATGTAGCCTTTTTCGCGCCCCGTCACCTCCAGCACCTTGTCCAGCGCAAGCCGGAGCATTTCATCGAGCCGGAGCGACTGGCTGGTCGCGGTCGCGATGGCGGAAAGCGCCGCCTGCTCTTGAGCTCTCTTTTCGGTCTCTTCGAAAAGGAACGCGTTCTCCAATGCGATGCCGGCGCCGTTGGCCAGCTGCTGGAGGGCGTCGATCTGCTTTTGCTTGAACTCTCTCGGCCGGTAGGTGAGCGCCCGCAGAACGCCGATGACCGCTCCGCCGCGGGAGAAGAGCGGCACCGCGAGATATCCCCGGATGCCCAGCCGCGCGATGAGATCTCCGCCGGGCGGGGCGTCCTTTACGGTCGCGTCCGGAATCATGAGAGGCGCGCGATGCTCTAAAACCCATTTGATCCGGCCTCTCATCTTGTCCGAGCTGATCAGGTTCCGCGCCCATTCGCCCGAGAGTCCCATGAACTTGACGACCCCCTCTTCGAGGAGCCTGAAGTCGGCGATATCGACCTGGAAGACGCCCCGCACTTTGTCGGCGATCTTGGCGAGCAGCCGCTCGAATCCCGGACCGGTGATATCCTGGCTGAGCTCCTTGAGGAGCGTCTGAATCTCCCGTTGCTGGCGCGACTCCTGATACAGCCACGCGTTTTCCAGCGCGACTCCGATGACGTTGCCGATCGACTGGAGCAGCTCGACCTCCCGATCGGAAAAAGGCACCAGACGAACGGAGGAAAGGTTGAGAAGCCCCACGACTTTGCCCTGCGCTTTTAAAGGGATCGAGGCCATGACGCGCCGCCCCTCGCTCGGGACCTCTTCGTTCAACGGGGCTTTGTCGGGATCATTGTAAATCGCGGGCGCGCCCGAATCGAAGAGCCGGTCGGTTTTCCCCGAGACCGCGCGGCGGAGAAGGAGCTTTTCAACGTACGCTTCGGAAATTCCGCGGTGGACGGGAAGGACGATCTCGCCGGTGACCGGATCTTTCAACAGGATATAGCCGCGCTCGCGACCGGTCACCTCGAGCACCTTGTCGATGGCGATGTTTAGAATCTCGTCCACTTCGAGCGACTGGCTGAGCGCCGTCGCCACGGTGTTGAGCGCCGCCTTTTCCTGGCCCTGGCGCCTGGTCTCCTCGAATAAACGGGCCCCTTCGAGAGCCGCGGTGGCGATGTTGGCGTAAGTCTGCAACAGCTCGACGAGCTCGGCGGTGAAGTAGCCCGTCTCACCGCTGTAAAGGATCAGGTGACCGAAGGGCTTGGCGCCGCGCATCAAAGGGAACGCGGCGACTTCGCGATACCCATGCGCCAGGGCCGGCTTGCTCCACGGCGCGAAGCCCGGGTCGGTGGCGACGTCCATGACCACCGGCAGGCCGGTGCGGATGGCCCGCCCGGCGGGCCCCTGTCCGAGCGGCGAGTCATCCCAGCGGATCTCGACGTCCCTGAGATAATCCGCCACGTCGCCGGCCCAATAAAGCGGCTTGACCAGACCGTCGGGCTCGGCTCTGCCGATCCAGGCCAGACGAACTCCGAACGAGGTCACGACCGTGTCCAGAATGTCTTGGGCCAGGGTGTCGATGTCGGAGCGCTCGACCAGTTTCTGCGAAGCGTCGACGAGGATTCTCAGCGATTGGACCTGCGTGCGCTCGTTTTCATAAAGCCGCGCGTTCTCCGTCGCGATGCCGATGACGTTGCCGATCGCCTCCAGGAACTCCACCTCGCGCGGCGCGAAGGGAACCGGCTTGCCGGCGGATATCGCCAGCACGCCGAGAACCCTTTGGCGGGACTTGATCGGAATCCAGGCGACGGAGCGGCTGTGCGGCAAAAGAGTCCCGGCGCCGGACATCGACGCTCCATCGTCGACGACCAGCGGTTTGCCGGTCGCGAACACGTCCGCGATCAGCGGATGGACGGTTCTTTGAGCCCGCGCCTCGACTTCGTCCGGCTGAAAACCGCGCTCGGCGGAAAGGGTCACTTCTCCGGTGACGGGATGTCTCAGCCTGATGCTGGCCCGCTCCCGGCCCGTGACCTCCAGCACCTTGTCGAGCGCGTTGCCGAGCATCTCGCGGAGATCCGGGGACCGGCTGGCCGCCATGGCGACGGCGCTGATCGCCTCCTGCTCCTGGGCCCGGCGCTGCATTTCCTCGAACAGCCGGCCCTTTTGGACCGCGATGCCTATCTGGTTGCCTATCGCTTCGAGCAGCCGGACGTCTTCGGGCGAGAATTTTCGCGGCCCGCGGCTTCCGACCTCGACGACCCCGAGCACCTCTTTCTCGGTGACGATGGGCACGATGACGGCGGACCGGACGCCTTCGCGCTTGAACGTGCTCATCCCTTCGACGGTCGCGATATCCTCGACCACCAGACCTTTTCTGGACGCGATCACTTGCGAGGAAAAAGGCCCGCCGCCGGCGACGTTTCCATGGACGTGGCGCTGGGCCTCTCCGACGACCCGATAGCCCGAGTAGACGCCGCGCTCCATGCGCCCGCCGGAGTCGAAAAGGCGGATGTGGCCGATATCGAGCCGGGCGACCGAAAGGGCTTTTTCCAGGGCGGAGGCAAGCGTCGAATGGATATCCGGCGAAGCCAGAATGGCCTGGCCGATCTCGTGGAGCACCTGGAGCTCGCGGTAGCGCGCTTCGATCTCCCCGGCCAGCCGGGTCGTTTGCTCGAAGAGCTCGCGGTTCTCCAGCGCGACGCCCATTTGCCGGGCAATCGCCATGAGATGGTCGGTCCGGTCGGCGCTGAAGTGTCCGGTTTCGCGGCTGGCGAGATGAAGGATTCCCCGGATCTCGCCGGACACTTTGAAGGGCAGAAAGGCGCAGGAGCGAAAGCCGTCCGCGAGCTGCCGTTTGTTCTTGAGGCGCGCATCGGTCGCAATATCCGGCGCAATGATGGGCTGGCCGGACACGAAGCTCGCGCTGACCGCGGAGGCGTCGTCGAGATGCTGCGTCGCCTGGAGAAATTCCGCCGGGAACCCCAGGTTGGCGGTATCGAGAAACTGGTTGGTTTTTTTGTCGAGAATGCGAATGAGCGCCGCGTCCGCGCCCGTCGCCTCTTTGAGCCGCTCGACGATTTGTTGAAGCAGCTGAACCGGATCCGAAGAGACCAGCGGCGCCAGAGAGGCATAGAGCGCCGAGAGATCCCGGGTGCGCTCGGTGATCTTTTTTTCCAGGCCCTGATAGGATTCTTTCAGAGCTCCGGCCCTGGTGTCGGATAGGTCCATTGTCTACCTCGCCGCCGCCGAACCGGAAGAAGGAAATGGGTTGGGATCGTGATGGAGCATGGACTTTGTGCCCGCTTTTTATCCGGGGAGAAAGCCGCCGCTGCGGCCGTTTCCGCCGAAGGTTATTCGAAAGCCGAGAGCAAATTCTCTTTTTGCTCGGCCCATCGCCGGAGCTGGCTTTCGCGCATCCGCCATTGGCCGCCGACCTTGAGCGCCGGCACTTCTTTCTTCTGGATCATCCGCAAAATCGTCCGCTTGGACACCTGCAGGATCGTCGCCGCCTCGGCCAGGGTCAGGAATCTGAGATCGGTTTGTTCGCCGTTCATCATTTCGATACCTCCACTCGGAGGCACAATTGAGCAAGCGGTATGCCAGGACAGGCCAAATCGCCTAAGCGGCTGTTTTCAATGATATCTCTATAGGCCAGTAAGAGATCCTAGGGTCGTTTGCAGACAATCTATGGCATGCTTTGGCAGGCGGGGTGACAAAAGTTGCTATTACAGGCCCGGGACGACACTCCGGGCATGGTCGGTTGACAGCGACGGCGAAAGATGACAAGAGGGGATACCCCGGGCCAAATCTGAAGCTCAATCCGGGCGGCCTAGCGTCCCGGCCTTTTCGTCACAAGCGAAGGCGGAGTCCCACGACGAGGTGCATATGGCCACACGGCTGGCGGCATGGTGGATCGCGGTCTTTCTATCGGGGTGGAGTTTCCCGGCGCGCGCCCAAGTTCCCACGGTCATCCCTCTAGGGTACACCGGCAGCGGCATCAGCACCGACTTGAGGCGGGTCATGGAAAAGACCAAGCTTTGGTCCAAACGCGGTCTCGACGTGAGGCCGGTCTATTTCAACAGCGGCACCACGCTGACCCAGGCGACGCTCGCGGGCCATGTCGTGGCTTCCGACTCGGACATCCCCGCCCAGCTGAACCTCAAAGTCGCCGGCATGATGGACGTGAGCGTGATCGCGGTGACGATCAACCGGCTGGAGCATTTCTTCGTCGTCCGCTCGCAGATCAAATCGGACGAAGACCTCAAGGGCAAAAAAGTCGCCATCAGCCGCTTCGCCTCGGCATCCGACGTCACGACGCGGATGGTGCTGCGCTTGTGGAAGCTCGACCCGGAGAAAGACCTGGCGCTGATCCAGTCCGGCAACACGCCGACGCGCGTCGCCGCTCTCGTGGCGGGCCAGGTGGACGCGGCGCTGGTCAGCCCGGACTCGCTGCACAAGGTCCTGGCTTCCGGGTGCTGCCGGGTGTTCGCCGACCTCTCGGAGATACCGCTCGACTACGCCCGCTTCGGCGTCGTCATGCCGACGGCCTTCATTAAAAATCATCGCGACGTGGCGCGCCGATTCGTCGAAGCCTACGTCGAGGGCATCCATGTGTTCAAGACCCGGCCCGATGTGGCGCAGGAGATTCTGCAAAAAGAAGAGGGCATCACCGACCCGCAAACCGTCAAGTGGATTTACGACCGGATTGCCAAGAGCCTGAGGGAGGTCCCGAATCCGGAGCTCAAGGGAATCCAAGCCGTGCTCGACTCGATCGGCACGCCGAAAGCGCGCGGCGCGCAGGCCCGGGACTATGTCGACACGAGCCTGCTCGACGAGATCCAGAAGAGCGGCTATATCAGCCGCCTTTACGGCAAATAGCGGCGTCGCACAACCGCACGGCGAGGTGCATATGGCGATACGGTTCGCGGCATTGTGGATCGCGGTCCTTCTATCGGGGTGGAGTTCTCCGGCGCGCGCCCAGGCGCCTCTCGTCATCACTCTCGGATACAGCGGCAGCGGCATCAGCACCGACCTGAGGCGGGTCATGGAAAGGGCCAAGCTCTGGCCCAAGCGCGGCCTCGACGTGAGGCCGGTCTATTTCAACAGCGGCGCCACGCTGACCCAGGCGATGCTCGCCGGGCACGTCGTGGCTTCCGACTCGGACGTCCCCGCCCAGCTGAATCTCAAAGTCGCCGGCATGATGGACGTGAGCGTCGTCGCGACGACGATCAACCGCCTGGAGCATTTCTTCGTCGTCCGCTCGCAAATCAAATCGGCCGACGACCTCAAGGGCAAAAAAGTCGCCATCAGCCGCTTCGGCTCGGCGTCCGACGTCACGACGCGGATGGTGGTGCGCTTCTGGAAGCTCGACCCGGAAAAGGACCTGGCGTTTATCCAGTCCGGCAACACGCCGACGCGCATCGCCGCGCTGGTGGCGGGCCAGGTGGACGCGGCGCTCGTCAGCCCGGACTCGCTGCACAGGGTTCTCGCCACGGGATGCTGCCGGATGTTCGCCGATCTGTCGGAGATACCGCTCGACTACGCCCGCTTCGGCATCGTGCTGCCGACGGCCTTGGTGAAGAACCAGCGCGACGCCGCGCGCAAGCTGCTCGAATCGTACGTCGAGGGAATCTACGTGTTCAAAACCCGCCCTGAATTGGCGCTGGAGATCCTGCAAAAAGAGGACGGCATCGCCGACCCGCAAACCGCCAAATGGATCTACGACCGGATTTTCAAGAGCCTGAGGGAAGTTCCGACGCCGGAGCCCAAGGGGATTCAAGCCGCGCTCGACTCGATCGGCACGCCCAAAGCGAAGAGCGCGCTGGCCAGGGACTATATCGACGCGAGCCTGCTCGACGAGATCCAGAAGAGCGGCTATATCAGCCGCCTTTACGGCAAATAAATAGGATTCGCGCCGGCGTTTATAGCTCCGGATCGATGATCACCTTGATCGAGTCGCCGGCGCCCGCCACCAGCTCGAAGCCGCGCCCCGCCTCCGCCAGACCCAGCCGGTGCGTGATCATCTCGCGGACCCGCACGCGCCGGCCGCGGATGAGCTCGATCGCCTCGGCGATGTCGTCGGGACTGGCGGCGTAG
>DASWFA010000559.1:0-1881 GCA_036394475.1 Binatia bacterium | reverse complement strand
GCGGTGCGCCGCGATGGACCCGCTGGTAAACTTCATAATCTCCAGCTCACTACGGGCGAGGCCCGGGCAGCTTTCCGGTGGAGGCGGTTGTGTTTACCGGGGCAGCTTACTAAAATGAAAGCGGTCTTTGCAAGCTGTTTTGGGCGCGAGCCTATGGCCGAGATACATAAGAACTACATCGACGGCAGGTGGGTTCCGGGAAAGTCCGGCGCGGCTTTCGAGGACCGCAACCCGGCCGACCGGAAGGATCTGATCGGGCTCTTCCCCGAATCGGGGGCGGAGGATATCGACGCGGCGGTCGGCGCCGCCAAAAAGGCCCTGCCGGGGTGGCGGCTGGCGCCGGCGCCCCGGCGCGGCGAGCTGCTCTACCGGGTGGGGGAGATTCTCCGCCGGCGGAAAGAGGAGATCGCGCGGGCGATGACCCGCGAGATGGGCAAGATCCTCAAGGAAACCCGCGGCGACGTCCAGGAAGGCATCGATACCGCCTTTTACGTGGCGGGCGAGGGACGGCGGCTCTTCGGCGCGACCACGCCGGCCGAGCTGCCGGACAAGTTCGCCATGTCGATCCGCGCGCCGGTGGGGGTGTGCGGGCTCATCACGCCGTGGAATTTTCCCCTGGCGATCCCCACCTGGAAGCTCTTCCCGGCGCTTTTGTGCGGCAACACGGCGGTGCTGAAGCCCGCGGAAGACACGCCGCTCTCGGCGGTCCTGCTGTTCGAAGTCCTCGAAGAGGCGGGCATCCCGCCGGGCGTCGCCAACCTGGTCCACGGCGGGGAAAAAGCCGGCGCGGCGCTGGTCCGCCATCCGGCCGTCCAGCTCATCTCGTTTACCGGCTCGTCGGCCGTCGGGCGGGAGATCGCCGCCTCGTGCGGCCGGGATTTAAAGCGGGTAGCGCTCGAGATGGGCGGCAAGAACGCCCAGATCGTCATGGAGGACGCCGACCTCGACCTCGCCCTGGAAGGCGCGCTGTGGGGCGCCTTCGGCACCACCGGACAGCGCTGCACCGCCACCAGCCGGCTGATCGTGCACCGCGACGTGAAGCAGCCGCTGACCGATCGGCTGGTCGAGCGGGCGAATAAAATAAAAATCGGCGCCGGCCTGGACGAGACGGTCGAGATGGGGCCGCTCATCAACCAGGCGGCGCGCGAAAAAGTCCACCGCTACGTTCAGACCGGCCGGGACGAGGGCGCCCGGCTCCTCACCGGGGGCGCGATTCCCGAAGAAAAAAAATGGATCGACGGCTATTTTTACCCGCCGACGATCTTCGACCGGGTCTCGCCCTCGATGCGCATCGCGCAGGAGGAGATTTTCGGCCCGGTGCTCTCGATCATCGAAGTCGGGGGCTTCGAGGAGGCGATCGCGGTCCTGAACGGCACCCCGTACGGTCTTTCCAGCTCGATCTATACCAAAGACGTGGCGCGGGCGTTTCGCGCCGTGCGCGACATCGAGGCCGGCATCACCTACATCAACGGCCCGACCATCGGCGCCGAGGTGCATCTCCCTTTCGGCGGCGTCAAGGAGACCGGCAACGGCCACCGGGAGGCGGGAACCACCGTGTACGACATCTTCAGCGAATGGAAATCGGTCTACGTCGATTATTCGGGCAAGCTGCAGAAGGCGCAGATCGATAATGCCGAATAAAAATAAAATCCCCGACATCAAGGTCAAGCCGCCCGGCCCGAAGGCGCGGGAGTTGATCGCGCGCGACGAGCTTTACACCGCGCCGGCCTACGGCCGGGTCTACCCGCTCGCCGTCAAGGAGGGGCGGGGCATGGCGATCGAGGACGTCGACGGGAATCTCTATCTCGATTTTACCGCCGGCATCGCCGTGGCCTCCACCGGCCATTCCCATCCCAAGGTCGTCCGGGCGATCGAGGAGCA
>DASWFA010000558.1:0-7049 GCA_036394475.1 Binatia bacterium | reverse complement strand
CTTGAGCACGTCCTCCCACAGGCGCGTCTCCATCTCCAGGAACGCCGCCGCCGGCGCGACGCCGGCGTTGTTGATGAGAATCGCAACCTGGCCGAGGCGGCCGGCGATCTCGCGCCCCAGGTCGTCGACTTCCTCGGCGCGCGCGACGTCGCAGCGGAGCGCGAGCGCCTCGCCCCCGGCGGCGCGGATCTCGCCGGCGACGCTTTCCAGGGGGGCCGCCGTCCGCCCGGCGACGACGACGCGGCTTTTCCGCGCGGCGAACGCGAGGGCGATGGCGCGTCCGATGCCGCGGCCGCCGCCGGTCACGAGCACGATTTTTCCTTCGAGACCCTCCACTGGGGTGTCACGCGGGCCGAATTTTTCCCCTGAGTTCGAGGTAACGAGCATAGGGCCTCTCTCCATCCACGTCAACCTTTTCGCTGTTGCTACGCCGCCGGGCACTCTCTATAATCGAGCGATGCCCGGCCGCCGCTTCCAGCTGCTGATCGTCCTGCTGATCGCAGGCTGCTCGTATCTTCCTTTTTCCTCCACCTCCACCAAATCGGCGCCCGCCGCGGTGCAGGAAGACGAGGAGACGAGGATCAGCCGGCAGTTTCGCCGCGAGGCGAGAAGGCAGCTCAACCTTTTAAACAATCCGGAAATCGAGAGCTACGTCGACCATGTCGGCCGGAGAATCCTCTCGGTCATGGGGCCGCTGGATTTCGAGTACCGTTTCTTCGTCATCGGCGACCCGCAGTTGAACGCCTTTTCGGTGCCCGGCGGATCGATTTACGTCTACACGGGGCTGATGGAGCGGGCGAAAAGCACCGACGAGATCGCCGGCGTCATGGGGCACGAAATCATCCACGCGAAGAACCATCACATGCAGCGCATGTCCGGCCCGGACCCGCTGGCGCTCCTCGGACTTTTGGGGATGATCCTCGCCCGGGGCGGGGCGGCGGGCCAGGCGGCGGGCGCCGTCGGCCAGGCGCTGTCGGCGACGCGGCAGTTCGCCTTCAGCCGGGGGCTGGAATTGGAATCGGACACGCTCGGGACGAAATACATGGCGCAGGCGGGCTACGATCCCCGGGGCGCCCTGTCTTTCATGAAGACGCTCGATCAGCAGCGGGCGCTCAGCCAGACGGACGTCCCGGCTTATCTCCTCACCCATCCGGTGACGCAGGAACGCATCGCCAATATAGAGCTGATCATGCGCTCGCTCCCGGGGCAGCATTCCAGGCCCGAAGGGGTCGACCCCCTGCGAAGAATCCAGGTCCTGATCAGTCTGGATAAGCAGGCCGAGGGGGGCCTGGTCGCGGCCTATGAAAAGGTCGTCGCCGCGGAGCCCGACAACGCTGCCGCGCGCCAGTTTCTCGCGCTGGGACAGCAGGCGCAGGGAAAACTAAATCCGGCGCGGGGGAACTATGAAAAGGCGCGGTCGCTCGACCCGAGACTGCCCGGCATCGACCGCGATCTCGGCCGGCTTTACGGCCAGATGGGGGACTTCAAGCTCGCTCACGAGGCGTTCGATCGGGCGCTCAAGGCCGACTCGCGGGAGGCCTTGAACTATCTCTTCTTAGGCGAGCTGTTCGAGCGCGAAAACAATCTCCAGGCCGCGGCCGGCGCCTATTTGAACGCGAGCAATCTCGCGCCGCTTTCGGCGGTCGTGTTCAACCGGCTGGGGCTGGCCTACGGCAGGCTGAACCGCCAGGGGGAAGGCTATTATTATCTGGGGCGCTCGATGCTGCTGATGGACGACGATGAAAAGGCCGTCGCGGACTATGAGCGGGCGATCAAGATTCTCGGCCCCAAGTCCGCGCGCGCGCAGGTCATCAGAGAAGAGATGGAGGCGGTCAAAGGCCGGCGCAGATAGGCTTCAATCCGACGCCGCGGCGGAAAGCGAGAAGAGCTTTCCCCGGGCTGCGGGCCGCGCCAGCTTTTGCTCGCGCTTCAATAAAAACTCCCGCGTATAGTCCGGATCGAATCCCAGCAAACCGCAGATGTTGTCGAAGGAGAAAAGCCAATCCGTGCTGGGGTCGGCGATCCATTCGATGGCGTTATCGTAAAGCTCCCGGCTGGGGCCGTTTCTGGTGCTGCGGTACTTTTCCAGGCACTCCACGGCGTCCTTGAGGACGGCGATCATCAGCCGCTTTTCGCCCTCGAGCTGGCGCGAGAGACCCCGGTTCCCATAGAACTGGGAAGGCAGGCAGGTGTCCGGCTCCAGAATCCGTGCAAGAAAATCGTCGTACATATAAGGGCCTTTTGGTTTTCGCTCAAGGAATATTTACGCATATCACAAGCCCCCAAGGATTTCAACGATATTCTTTTGCCGCGAGTCGGAAATAATTTATAGCAGATTTACCAGGTTTATCAGCTAGTTAATACTAGATTCCCGCCATTAAGCCGGCCTGTCTGGTTTTGGCTACATAGTGGTCCCAGACTTTCTGAATCACCGACATCTTGCGGCGCCCCTTGCCCACCCGGTCGAGCTCGTCGTCCGTATAATAGCTTATCGGACCTAAAGTCGACGCCAGGCAGGTGCGGGCGGCGCTTTCCTCCAGATCGACGCAGGCGGCGAAGGTCCACTCGATCGATTGGCCGACCACGAGCGAGCCGTGGCCGCGCAGCATGGCGGCGTCGCGCTTGCCGAGCACCCGCGCCACCGCGTCGCCCTGCTCGTTGGTGTGGATCAGCGCCGGGTCCGGGTAGACCGGGAGCGCGCCCGGGCCGAACAGGGCGCCGGGGTTGTCCGCCGGGATGAGCGGGCGGCCCGCCATCGTCAGCACCACGACCATGCGGTTGTGCAGGTGGGCGACGCTCTGAACGTCGCTCCGGGCGAGATAGGTCCGGATGTGCATCGGCAGCTCGGACGGCGCCTTCCACTTGCCTTCGAGGACCTTGCCGTCCCGGTTCACCGTGACGACATCGTCGGGCGTGACCTCGCACCGGCTCACCGGGTGGCCGTGGATCAAAAATTTGTCGGTGCCGGGAATCCTGACGCTGATGTGCCCGCTGTAATCGACCAGCTCCGCGACAAAGAGCATGCGGCAGGCCATCGCCACTTTCTTCTTGAGCTCGTCTATCTCGGACATGGAGTCTCCTTATTACTGATGCAGTTTTTAGTTTCGAGTTTCGGGTTTCGAGTATGGCCATAACATAACGACTGGAAACTTGAAACTTGGAGCTCGAAACTCCATCAAGGCTTGCCCTCACGATTCAATCATGGTTACCTGAAAAAAGAGAGGGGATTTTTTTATGGCCGGCAACAGCGCCGAAGGCATCCGCTGGGACTTGAGCGATCTTTTCGCCTCGCACGACGATCCGCGCATCGAAGAGACGCTCGACGCGTGCCGGACCGAGGCGGAGAGCTTCGCGCTGCGGTTCAAAGGCAGGCTCTCCGGCCTCGCCGCCGGCGAGCTTTTAAGCGCGTTGAAAGAGATGGAAGAGATCCAGGACGCGCTCAGCCGGGTCGCGACCTACGCGAGCCTGCTCTACTCCGCGGACTCGCTCAAGCCCGAGTATCAGGACCTGGACCAGAAGGTCGAGCAGCGGGCGACGGAGATTCAAAACCTGCTGCTCTTCTTCGACCTCGAATGGCTCGCGCTCGACGACCGGGCGGCGGAGCGCTTCATCCGCGATCCGGCGCTCAAAAATTACGTCCACTATCTCACGAGCCTGCGCCGCTTTCGCCCCCACAAGCTCTCCGAGCCGGAGGAGAAGATCGTCAACGAGAAGGACACGACCGGGCGGAGCGCGTTCGGCCGGCTTTTTTCCGAGATCACCTCCGCGCTGACGTTTCCGCTGGAAAAAGAGGGCAAGACCGAAGAGCTGACGCTGAGCGAGATGCTGGCGCTCCTGCACGAGCCCGACCGGGAGGTCCGGCGCCGCGCGCTGGAGACGGTTTACGACGGGCTTTCGGCCCACGGGCCGACGCTGACGTTCATTTACGACACGCTGGTGCAGGACCACCTGACCATGGACCGGCTGCGCCGCTACCCCGACCCGATGCTGGAGCGCCATCTGGTCAACGAGATCGACGGCGCGGCGGTCGGCCGGATGATGGCGGTGACCGAAGCCAATTACGGCATCGCGCAGGATTACTTCAAGCTGAAGGCGCGCCTGTTGAATCTGCCGCGCCTGGCCTTGTACGACCAGTACGCGCCGGTGGGGGCGGAGGCGGCGCGCTTCCCCTTCCCGGAGGCCGAGCGGATCGTTCTCGAGGCCTTCAACGCCTTCAGCCCGATCTTCCGGGAGACCGCCGCCGAGTTTTTCGCCAAGCGCTGGATCGACGCGGAAGTCAGGAAGGGCAAGCGGGGCGGCGCGTTTTGCGCCTCGCCTTCGCCCAAGCTGCACCCGTACATCCTGTGCAATTACACCGACACCCTGCGCGACGTGATGACGGTCGCGCACGAGCTCGGCCACGGGCTCCACGGGTGCTTGAGCCGCAGGCAGACTTTTTTCAACTACGACACGCCGCTCACGACGGCGGAGACCGCGTCGGTTTTCGGCGAGATGCTGGTGTTCGATTATCTCGTCGAGCGGCAGACCGATCCTAAAATCCAGATCGCGCTGCTGGCGGGCAAGCTGGAAGACACCTTCGCCACCGTCTTTCGCCAGAACGTCCTCACCCGCTTCGAAGAGAAGGTCTTCGCGAAGCGGCGCGAGGGGAGGCTCACGCCCGAGACGGTCGGCAACCTCTGGATGGACGCCAACCGCGCCTACTACGGCGAAGCGGTCGAGATGGTCGAGCGCTACCGCTGGGGCTGGTCGTACATCCCGCACTTCATCCACAGCCGCTTCTACTGCTACAGCTACGTCTTCGGCCAGCTCCTGGTGCTGGCGCTCTACCGCATGTACCGCGAGCAGGGAAAAGCTTTCGTCCCGAAGTATCTCGCGCTGCTCGAAGCCGGCGGCTCCGACAGCCCCGAGACGCTGCTCAGGCCGCTCGGGGTGGACATCCACGACGCGAGATTCTGGCAGAAGGGATTCGAGGAGATCCGCGGGCTGGTGGGGCGGCTCGAAGGCCTGGTGGAGACCGCGCATAAATGAAAAGGCCCTCCGCCGCGCCTTTTTTTTCTTTCCTCTCGACATCCCCGCAGTTTTTCCGCTATTTGTTTGTCATCGTGGTTTTGCTGCTCGCCGGCTCCGCTCCCATTCACGCCCAGGCCGTGGTCGGCGCCGAGCGCGTCGAGTTCGACAGCCTGGACCAGAGCGGCGGCCAGGCCGTGCGCCTGTTCGGCTGGTTTTTTCTCAAGGGAAGCTCGCCGGCCAAAGGGCCGCTGGTCGTCGCGCTGCACGGCTGCGGCGGGCTCTACGGCCGCGACAAGGATTTGACCGCGCGCCACCGCGAGATGGCGGAGCTGCTCCGGCAACAGGGCTACCACGTGCTCTTGCCGGACAGCTTCCGGCCGCGCGGCTACGAATCGATCTGTACCGCGAAGATCGCTGCGCGCGACCTGACCACCGCCAACCGGCGGCGCGACGTCCTGGGCGCGCTCGCCTGGGCCGCGGCCCGGCCGGAAGTGGACCCGGGCCGCATCGCGCTGCTCGGCTGGTCGCACGGCGGCTCGACCGTGCTCTCCACCAACAACCGGCTGAATTCCGAAGTGGCCGGGCACGCGGTCCAGCCGCGCGCGGCGGTGGCGTTCTATCCCGGCTGCAGGGCCTACTTGAACGCGCGCGAGGGCTACCGGCCGAACGCGCCGCTCTTGCTCATGATCGGCGAGAAGGACGACTGGACGCCGCCGAAGCCGTGCGTGGCGCTTTATGAAAAAGCCCGCGCGGAGTATCCCGACATGGCTTTCGAAATGCGCGTCTACCCGGACAGCTATCACGACTTCGACGCGCCGAACGCGCCGCTCCGGGTGCTGAAGGACGTGCCGAACGGCGTCAACCCCGGCAAAGGGGTGACGGTGGGCTCGAACCCGGCCGCGCGCCGGCAGGCCTACGCGGAGATGGTGGAGTTCTTGAAGCTGAGAATGGGTGCGGGCGCCGCTGCGCCGCTCAAGCCGGCCGCGGCAAGATCCAATTCAGACTAAAAGTCCTTGTTCTGGTAAACCACTTCCCCGCCCGCCACGGTCATCAAGACCTTGATGTCCTTGATCCGCTCGGTCGGAGCGGTCAGGGGATTTTCCGACAGCACCGCGACGTCGGCGAGCTTCCCCGCGGCGAGGGTCCCCTTGGCGTTTTCCTCGAACATGACGTAGGCGGCGTACTTGGTGTGCATCGCCAGCGCCTCGGCCGGAGTCATCGCCTGCTCCGGGCCGAGCACGGTGCCCGCCTTGGTCTTCCGCGCGACGGCGAAATACATGTGGAGGAAAGGGTTCAGCGGGTTGGTGAGCCAGTCGGAGCCGCCGGCGAGGATAATTCCGTTTTTCAAATAGTCCCGCGTCGGGGAGGATTGATCGGCCCGCTCCCGGCCGAAGTTCGTCATGTAGGTCTCGCCTTTGACGTAGGGCGCCGCCTGGATCGTCACGATCAGCCCGAGCGCCTTGACGCGGGCGATCTGGTCCGGGCGGATGTTTTTTCCATGCTCGACCGTCCAGCGCCGGCCGACGATCGATTTCTTTTGGTCGATCCCTTCCCAGGTGTCGAGCAAAATGTCGAACGCCCTGTCGCCGTTGCAGTGGACGCTCATGCGCCAGTTGTTCCGGTTCGCCAGGTCGGAGATCTCCCGCAAAAATTCCGTCGTATTGACCTGGACGCCGTAAAACTCCTTGTTGCTCGCGTAGGGCCGGGTGAACAGAGCGCCGGTCGAGCCGCCGTCGAGCGTCACCTTGATGATCCCCGTGCGAAGCCACGCGTCGCCGGTCTCGGGCGGCAGGGTCTGGTCGATCTCGAGAAAGTCCTCCGGGCTTTTCGGCCGGACGCGCGCGGCGATGCGGATTTTCAGCCCGCCGGATTTTTTTAATTCTTCCATCGTCCGCCACTCGCTCAGGTTGACGCCGCCGTCGACGAGGCTCGTGATCCCCAGGCTGTGCGCCAGCGCCTGCACGCGGCGGAGCGCTTCGAGGCTCGCCCCGGCTTCCTCCTTCGGCAGGAGCTTCCTGATCGGCTCCTGCGCGGTGTCC
>DASWFA010000557.1:0-2172 GCA_036394475.1 Binatia bacterium | reverse complement strand
GCCAGTCGGGGTGCTCGCCACGCACTTGCCGGTGCCAGTAGATCAGCAGCTCCATCGCCTCGGGCTGGGAGACGATTTCCGCCGCGCCGTGGAGCTGGACGTACTTCGAGCCGCCGAACTCCTCGCCCATCACCAGCATCGACACCCGCGGGTCGCGGCGGATGTTCCTGACTTTGTAGGCGGACGCCCGCGAGTGGACGATCACGCGTCCCGCCGGATCGATCGCCGGCGTGACCAGCGTCAGCTGCGGCCAGCCGTCGCGCTTGCGGGCGACGAGCACGCCGCGATGCTTATCGGCCAAAAATTTTTGCGCTGCGGCGATTTCCATCCCGCCTCCGATCAAGGCTCTTTCGCCTTTTTCCTTTTGCTCGCCTTATTGGATCACTTCGTCCGCGAGCAGGAGAAGCTCCCGGGAAACTTTGAGACCGATCGCCTGGGCGGTTTTCAAGTTGATCATGAGATAGAGCTTGTACGGCTGCTCGATCGGAAGGTCCGTCGGCCGGGCGCCCTTGAGAATCTTATCGACCAGGAGGGCGCCCTGCTGGCCGAGGGAAAAGAAGTTGGGGGCGTAAGCCGCCAGCAGTCCTCTTTTTACCGTCTCCAGGTTGGGGCCGACCTGGGGCAGTCTTTCCTTGATCGCCTGCTGGGCGATGGTCTCGGTGGCGGCCACCATCGTCGCGTCGGGCGGAACGAGCAGCGCGTCCCCCAGGCTGCGTTTGATGAGAGAAGCCTTCTGGCGTATCTCCTCGACGTTTCTCGCCTCGATATCGAGCACGCTCGCCTCCAGCCCCAGCTTCGCCGCCTCCTCCTCGGTCGTCTTGAGTGTCCGCTCGTGATTCATGCCCTTCGAATCGAGCAGGACGATCAGCCGCTTGATTCCCGGCGCGAGCTTCTTCAAAAGCTCGATGCGCTTGCCGGTGAGATCGAGGGCGGCGGTCGATACTCCCGTCAGATTGTTGCCCGAGCTGGCGTAGCTCTTCACCACCCGCAGCGGGTCCCCGGCGCTGAGAAAGACGACCGGAATGCCTCCCCCGGCGGTCGCCTTGGCCACCAGGACCGTGGCGCTGGTGGATGAAGTGACGATCAGGTCGGGCTTTTGCTGCACCAGCGCCTCTGCCATCTTCGCCAGCGCGTCCTGATCGCCGCGGGCGTTGCGCAGGTCGTAAACGACGTTCTTGCCTTCGGCGTAGCCGAGCTCCGCCATCTTTTTCTTGAAGCCGTCGATGGCGGGGATGAACTGCTCTTCGGCCGCCAGCGCGCCGATGCGGACAACCTTTTGCGCCGCCGCCGGGGCCGCGGCCAGGAAGGGCGGCAAGAGGGCCAGGAGCAGGCCGCAAATCCGTTTCATGTTCCGCCTGGAATCCGGGATCAGCGCTTTATTTCCCACGCTTTGAATTTCTCGATTTCGCTTTTCGCCGCCGCCATGGCCATGCCGATCACGGTCACGTCGTCCATGAGCCCGATGCCGGGAATCACGTCCGGTATGGCGTCGATCGGCATCAAGAAATAGACCAGCGCGCCGATGAGGACAAGGAGGGCCTGCTTGGACACGTCCCGGTATTCCCCTTTGATCCAGGCGCGGACGAGGCGGAAAATCAGCTGCAAGTCGCCGAGGACTCCCCTGAGCGCTTCCGAGTGGGCGTCCAGCTTCTTGATCGCCTCTTCGACGACGCCGGAGAGCTTCCTGGCGTCGGCGACGAGGCGCTCGGCCGTCCCGACGGCCCGATTCCAACCGAAGGTTTTCATGATGCGCCGGCAAAAAAAGTGAAGCGGCTCGAATCCGCGCTCATTTCTCCCAAAGCCGCTCGAGGACCTCTTTCTGCTTTTCCGTCAGCTGCCTCCCCTGCGCCACCTGCCGGACCACGCTGCCGATGAAGTCCCGCTCCCAATCGCTGAATTTCGGGTCGTTCGCCTCGTCGCGGAGACAGGCGACCAGATACTCTTCGCGCGATTTGTTCTTGGATTTCTCCGTCTCGTTACGAATGCCTTTTACCAGACGCAAAGCCATGGCCGTGACGCTCCTTGCCTTTA
The DNA here is from genome assembly GCA_036394475.1 of Binatia bacterium. Lineage (GTDB taxonomy): Bacteria > Desulfobacterota > Binatia > UBA9968 > UBA9968 > JAJPJQ01. The sequence goes on along the minus strand of DASWFA010000557.1, from coordinate 141 downwards.
GAATGTTTTTTACCATAAGGCCGGGCGGTTTCGGCGTCAAGAAAAAATATGGGCGTCCCAAAGTTTATCGGCGCGCTTATTGATTAGCCTCCGCCTTTCTGATTGCATAAACTGTAAGGTATGGCGGGGAGGCTAGCATGG
>DASWFA010000556.1:0-2786 GCA_036394475.1 Binatia bacterium | reverse complement strand
CGCTGTTGATGGGCGCGACGCTGCCGGTCTTGAGCCGCTTTTTCGTGAAGAGCTTCGCCCAGCTCGGCCGCCGGGTCGGCGACCTCTACGGCACCAACACGCTCGGGGCGGTCCTCGGCTGCGCGGTCTCGGGCTATTATCTCATCCCGCGCTTCGGCATGCGCACGACGGTGTTCGTCGCGGCGGGCATGAACCTGGCGATCGCGGCGCTCATCTTCGTCGTCGACCGGCTGCGCGTGAAAGAGGCGGGCGAGGCCGTGGTGGAGCCGGTGGAGGAGCCCGCGCCGGCCGCGGCCGGCGCGGCGGAGGCGGCGGCGCCGTCGCATCTCGGCTGGATGCTGCTCGTCTCGTTCGGCCTTTCCGGCATGGCGGCGCTCGTCTACGAAAACGCCTGGACGCGCGCGCTCACGCTGGTGATCGGGAGCTCGATCTATTCGTTCACTACGATGCTGGTGACTTTCCTCGTCGGCCTCTCGCTCGGCGGCTTTCTCTACGCCCGGCTCATGGGCGACCGCGAGGTCAAGGTGACCACGTTCGGCGTCATCGAGATCCTGGTCGGCCTCACGGCGCTGGCGACCATCCCGCTCTTCGGCAAGCTGCCGCTGATCTTCCTCCGCCTGATGCACGGCTTCGGCGACTCGTTCAATCTGTTTCTCTCCATCCAGGTCGCCACCGCCGCGATGGTGATGTTCCTGCCGACGCTGCTCCTCGGCATGACCTTTCCCCTGGTGGCGCGGCTGTTCACCCAGAGCCTCTACCGCGTCGGCAGCAGCGTCGGGACGTCCTACGCGGCCAACACCGTGGGCGCCATCGTCGGGGCGTTCGCCGGCGGCTTTATCCTGATCCCCCACCTGGGCGTGCAGAACACGATCATGCTGGCCGTGGTGCTCAACCTGCTCATCGGCTGGTTCCTGATCATGGCCGACCCGCGCATGTCGGCGGCGCCGCGCTTCGCGCTCGGCCTCGCCGTGCTCGGCGCCATCGCGCTCATCTATTTCAAGACCCCGCCCTGGGATCGCCACGTCATGACCAGCGGCGTCACGGTCTACAGCGAGCGCTACGAGAACCTGCACATGGACTCGCTCCGCGTGGAGGAGATGCACCGCGACGACATCATCTATTACCGCGAGGGGCTGACCGCCACCGTGAGCGTCCACCAGGGGCCGAGCAGCGAGTACCGCTACTTCCGGACCAACGGCAAGATCGACGGCTCCTACGGTGACGCCCTCAGCCAGCTCATGACCGGCTACATCCCGATGCTGTTCCATCCCCAGGGCGGCGAGCGGGCGGCGGTGATCGGCCTCGGCACCGGCATGACCACCCGGGCGATCGCGGCCTTTCCGTTCAAGGAGGTCGAGGTGCTGGAGATCGAGCCCGCGATGCGCGAGGCGACGGCCTTCTTCGGCGACCGGAACGGCAAGATCCTGGAAAAGCCCAACGTGCGGCTGATCCCGACCGACGGCCGCAACTACATCCTCGCCACGCCGAGAAAGTACGACGTGATCGCGGCCGAGCCGTCCAATCCCTGGATCGCCGGCATCGCCAACCTCTACACCCGGGAATTCTACGGCGTGGTCCGATCGAAGCTCAAGCCGGACGGCGTTTTCGCCCAGTGGTTCCACAACTACTCCATGTCGCCGGACGATTTTCGCATGGTGTTCCGCACCTTCGCGGAGGCCTTCCCCTACGTCACGGTCTGGGGCATGAAGGAGAGCGATTTCCTCATGGTCGGCACCACCCAGCCGCAGGTGTTCCGCTACCCCGAGCTGAAGGAAGTGTTCGCCAAAAACGAGACTCTCAAAGCCGACTTCGAATACCTGGGGCTCGGCGATCCCTACGCCGTGCTGGGCTTCTACCGCATGGGCCGGGAAGGCGCGCTGGCTTTCAGCGCGGACGCGACGGTCAACACCGACGACGGCGCCCAGCTGGAGTTCTCCGCGCCGAGAAATCTCGGCCGCGCCACCTCCGAGCTCAACCGCAAGCTGATGAGCCCGTTTCTCTCCGAGCCGCCGTGGCTCGAGGCCGCCGCGCAGGCGCCCGAGGCGATGGGCCATTTTTATCTGGCCCAGGCGCACGAGGCCAACGGCTGGCACAGCCGCGCGCTGGCGGAGCTCGAGCGCGCGATCGCGCGGGAGCCGTCGAACGCGGGCTTTTACGTTCTCAAGACGCGCATCCTGCTCGAGGCGGAGAAAAACAGCGAGGCGCTGAAGTCCGCGATGCAGGCGCTGGAGCACTCGCCCCAGACGCTGAAGGCGATCCTCGGCCTCTCCGGCGACTTTTATCTCGGCGAGGCGAAGACCATCTACGCCAAGGCGATCGCCATGGGCATGAAGGAATTCGCGCCCTATCTGGGCCTGGGCAACATCGCGCTGTACTACCATGACGTGCCCGAAGCCGAGAAATGGCTGGAGCAGGCGCGGGCGATCGCCCCGGAGCACCAGAAGGTCTTATTGGCCTGGGGGCGGCTGGCGCTGGAGAAGGGCGAGCCCGCCAAGGCCAAGGAGTTTTTGGAGCGCGCGCGGGACAAGGGGGAAAATTCCGACGCCCTCTATATCGCTCTCGGCGAGACCTATCGCAAGCTGGAGCTGTGGGACAACGCGGTTATCGCCTACCGCAGCGCGCTCAGGCTCAGGCGGAGCAGCGTCGATCTCCGGCGGAGCCTCGGCGTGGCGCTGACCAAGGTCGGCAAAGTCAAGGAAGCGGAGCAGAAATTCCGCGAGATCCTGTCGTCCAGCTCGGACGACGCGGAGGCGTGGAAAGAGCTGCAAAAATTGGGCAAAAGGTTC
>DASWFA010000555.1:0-7070 GCA_036394475.1 Binatia bacterium | reverse complement strand
TGGGTGACCGGGCCTATCCGCAAAGGTGGGAGGATGTTCCCCGGGAGGTCTACGATCCCGCCGCCCGCGTCCGCGCGCTCGACCGCGACCGCATCGACGCGGAGGTGCTTTTCCCCAACGGCCCCGGCGGCAACTATTTTCAAGCGGGCCCGGCATTCGAGCTCGCCTGCGTCCGCGCCTACAACGAGGCCCTGGCGGAGTTCCGCCGCTCGAGCCGCCGCTTCGTCCCGCTCGCGATCCTGCCCTTCTTGAGCCCGATCGAGACGATCGTCGCCGAGACCGAGCGGGCGATTCAATTGGGCCACGGCGGCATCAACATGCTGGCCGATCCGAGCTTCGCGGCCGCGGGGCTCAAAAATCTGAGCGATCCGTTCTGGGAGCCGCTGTGGAACGCCTGCCAGGACATGGGCGTGGCGGTGCATCTCCACGCCTCCGCGGGCCTGGCGGGGCAGCTCTCTTTGCCGCAGTGGAAAGAGTACACGCGCAAGCAGGCCCACGCGGTCTCCACGCTGCGCAATTTTTGCACGGCGACGCAGATGATCCCGTATCTGATCTTCTCCGGGCTGTTGGAGAAGTTTCCCCGGCTCCAATGGGTTTTCGCCGAGACCGGCCTAGGCTGGGTCAGCTCGACGCTGGAGGCCTGCGACCACGAATGGGAAAAGCGCCACCTCTGGACCGAGGGGATTCTCACGCGGCCGAGCGCGCAGTTCCGGCGGCAGATGCACGTGGACTTCTGGTTCGAGACCGTGGGCATCGAGCTGCGCGGGCTCATCGGCGTCGACAACATCATGTGGGAATCCGATTTTCCACACATCACCTCGACGTACCCCGACTCGTGGAAGGTCGTGGAGCGCTCGCTGGCGGGCGTGCCGGCGGCGGAGCGCGAGAAGGTCTTGTTTCGGAACGCCGCCCGGCTCTACGGTCTGAACGAGGCCGCCGGGCCTTTGGAAGGGAACGCACGCACATGAAATACGGCCTGATCAGCGCGGACGATCACGCGCAGGAGCACCCACAGGTCTGGACGTCCAGGATGTCGAAGGAGAAGTGGGGCGACCGGATACCGCGTCTGTCCGAAGAGTCCGACGGCTCCCAGCGCTGGGTGATCGACGGGAAACGCGCCGCTTTGTCCGGCGCCGCGCTCGCCGGCGCCGCGATGGCGGACCGGGCGCGCGAGCCGGCCCGCTGGGAGGAGGTGCCGGCGATGGCCTACAATCCGAGAGAACGGCTGAAGGCGATGGATCTCGACGGCGTCGACTATGCCGTTCTCTACCCGGTCGTCGCCGGTCTGGCCGGCGAGAGCTTCGCCGGGGTCGACGACCCCGAGCTGGAGCTCGCCTGTGTGCGGGCCTACAACGATTGGCTCGTCGAGGAATGGGCGGCTGAAAGCCCGCGCTTCGTGCCGCAATGCATCGTGCCGCTGTGGCCGGCCGAGCGCGCGGTGGCGGAGATCGAGCGCGCCGTGGCGAAGGGCCACAAAGGCGTCGTCTATCCCGCCTCGCCGATGGAATTCCGCGCCGTCCCGCACATCAACGACCCGGCCTACGATCCGATCTGGGCCGCCTGCCAGGACCTGGGCGTGCCGCTCTGTTTTCATTCCGGCGCCTCCAAAAAAATCCAGATGGCGCCCGGCGCGACCTTCGGCCCGGCGGCCGCGGCGGCGTTTCGGGACATCACGCGCTCGGTCAGCTCGATCGCCGTGCTGGCCAATTTTATCTTATCGCGCGTCCTTCACCGCTTCCCCAAGCTGAAAGTGGTGTTCGCCGAAAGCTCGCTCGGCTGGGGCGCTTACGAGATGGAGTACGCCGACTACCAGTCGGCAGCCGACGGCTTGCCCGGGGAAGGCTACCCGCTGAAGCCGACCGAATTGTTCATGCGGCAGTGTTACTTCACCTGCTGGTATGATCGGGAAAGCATTCGGGCGCGGCGCTATGTCGGCGCGAAAAACATCCTGTGGTCGACCCAGTTCCCGCTGGCCACTTCCGCCTGGCCCAACACGAACCGGCAGATCGAGCCGGGATTTGCCGACGTTCCCGACGATGAAAGACGCGCGATATTATGGGAGAATGCGGCGGACCTGTACTCGCTGCAAAAATAAACGGAGGCGCACATGAGACCCAAAGTCAGACACGTGGCGGTGATGACCCGCAACCGTCCCAAGATGGTCGAGTTTTACCAGAAGGTCTTCGGCCTGGAGCCCAAGCGCGGCAACGGCGGCGCGATTTACATGTCGGACGGCGACACCAACGTGGCGCTGATCGAGATCAAGCGCGACGACCAGGCGGAAGGGATCGGCCACTTCGGCTTCGAAGCGGACGATATCGAGACCATCGAGCGCAATATAAAAGACGCCGGCTTCCCGGTCGTGATCGACTCCAAGTCCGACAAGGATGCCGATTACCGGGTGCAGGACCCCGACGGCCGCTGGGTCGACGTCGCCGTCAAGCTGCGCTGGCCGAAATAGGCGGCGGAAATTTCGCGCGCCGCAAGGAGAATTATGAGACTCGACCGGCGGGTCCTGTTCGCGATCTTCCTCGCCGCAAATCTAATCGCGGCGCCCGGCGGCGCCCATGCGCAAAGCCTCAAGATCCCCTACGTCTCGCTGTCGCCGACCGCCGGCCCGCTCTGGATCGCCTACGAAGCCGGCTACTTCAAAAAAAATAACTTGAGCGGCGAGCTCGTCTACATCCCCGGCGGGTCGGTGATCATCCAGGCGATCATCTCGGGCGACGTCAAGTTCGCCAACATGGCGCCGCCGGCGGCGATCGGCGCGTGGGCCAAGGGGGCCGATCTGACCCTGATCGCGAGCGGCGTGGACCAGCTCCTGGAGACCGTCGTGACCCCGACGGGCATCCGCACTCCGGCCGATCTCAAAGGCAAAAAGATCGGCGTCAGCCGCTACGGCTCGCTCACCGACATGGCGCTCCGCGAAGCGCTGCGCCTGAACCACCTCCAGCCCGACAAGGACGTCACGATCCTGCAGACCGGCGGAGAGGCGCCCCGCCTCGCCGCCCTGCAGGCCGGCGCCATCGACGGCGCCATGCTCTCGGGCGACAAAAAAGTGCTGGCGGAAAAGATGGGCTTCCACGTGGTGATCGATTTGAGCAAGCTGCCGATCTATTATCCGGTTAACGGCGTCGTCGCGTCGAGGAAGTTCGTCGCGTCGAACCGCGAGACGGTCAGGAATTTTCTCAAGAGCTGGGTCGAAGGCATCAAAGCCTTCAAGACCGACGAAGAGCTCGCGCTCAAGATCATCGGCAAATATTTAAAAATCACCGACCGGGAGGTCCTCGAAAAGAGCTGGGAGATTTACCGCCCCGCCTATAAAAAAATGCCCTACGCCGACGAGCGGGCGGTGAAATTCGCGCTCACGCAGATGGCGAAGGAGCTGCCGGAAGCGGCGAAGCTCAAGGCGGAGGACTTTATCGACAACAGCGTGCTTTCGGAGATCGAAAAAAGCGGCTTCGTGGACCAGCTTTACGCCGATCGGGGCCGCAAGTAGGGAGTGAAGATGCGCACCAAGATCAAGCACCTGGCGATCATCAGCGACAACTACGCTCTTTTGACGCGGTTCTACGAAGCGCTGTTCGGCATGAAGACGGCGAAAAATCCCCGGCCGGAAAGCGCGGTGGCGATCGGCGACGGCTACCTCGGCATGAACATCATCCCGCAGAAGCTCGGCCGCCAGGCGGGGCTCGAGCACTTCGGCTTCGAGGTCGAAGACGTCGAAGAAGTCCGCGCGCGGCTCGGCGACAAGTATCCGGCGGTGAAGCTCATCCAGCGGCCGACGAACCGCCCGTTCGCGGGCATCAGCACGCACGATCCGGAGGGCTACGTCTTCGATCTGTCGCAGCGGGAGATGGCCAATCGCGGCGAGGTGTACGTCGAGGGCGAATGGAAGCAGGACCGCGCCGTGAGCCACTTTGCGCTCCGCGCCCTCGACCCGGCGCGCCTGGCGAAATTCTACCGGGAAGTCTACGATTTGACGGAGCTGGAAAAACCGGCCGGCGATCCGAGCCATTATCTCAGCGACGGCCGGGTGACCCTCGTCGTCATGCCGTGGAACATCACCGATTACGACGGCGCGGGCATCGAGCCCCGGCACATGGACCACCTGGGCTTCCGGGTGGAAGACCTGGAGGCCTTCAAGAAAGACCTCGCCGCGCTGACGCGGCGCAATCCCGCGCTCTCGCCCAAGCCGGCCGGCGCGGAAGGCGAGATCCGGCTGAGGCTCCTGGCCAAGTGCGCGCACGGAAAATTCCAGATGGCGGACCCCGACGGAGTCCCCATCGACGTTTCCCAGACGTAACCGAAAAAAGCCGCTCGAAAGGAGCGCCGATGATGAAAAAAATCCCCGCGGCGTGGGTGACGCCGCTTCTCGTTGCACTCTTGGGCGCGGTCCTGCCGGCCGGGCGCGCGGCAGGGGCCGAGGAAAAAATCCGCATCGGCATATCGTCGAGCTCGCCGGGATTTTTGCCGACGGTCATCGCCGAAAGAAAAGGCTTCTTCACGAAGCACGGGCTTTCGTCGGAGCACATCCGGATCTCGCTCGCCGTGGCGATGAACGCGCTCGGGACCGGGGATCTGGACTACGCCATCACCATGGCGCAGAGCGTGTCGGCCGCGGTCCAGGGCGTGCCTGTAAAAGCCGTCATGATGACGCAGGACAAGCTGGTATTTTTCCTCATGGCCAGGCCGAACATCCAGAAAGTCACCGACCTGCGCGGCAAGGTGGTGGGGATCAGCTATTTCGGCAGCACGACGCATCTCGTGGGCGACGTCATCGCGCGCCAGAACGGGCTGACGCCGGGGCAGGATATCAAGCTTTTGCCGAGCGGCGACGACATGGGGAGAATCGCGTCGCTCGACGCCGGGCGGGTCGACGCCGTGATCGGCGGCCCGCCGCTCAATATGTGGGGCGCGAAAAAAGGCTATCACATAATCGCCTACGCCAAGGACTACTCCAGCCTGCCCCAGAACGCCGTGATCGCGACCGACAAAAAGATCCAGCAATCGCGCGATCAGGTCAAGCGGGTGATCAAGGGAACGATCGAGGCGCTGCGTTTCATTCAAGATAACAAAAATGAATCGGTCGATATTCTGGCGAGCTACTCCCGGTCGGATAGACCTACCGCTCTGGGGATGTTCGAAAGCTACTTTCCCGCGTACAGCGTCAATGGCAACATGACGGACGAGGCGCTCAAGGCTCAGCTCGACGAGGCTCTCACCCGGGCGAAGCTGGAAAAGAAGATTCCGCTGACCCAGATTGCCGACCGGACGATGCTGACGGAAGTGCAGAAGGAAATGGCGGCCGAAAAAAAATGAACCGGGATCTCAACGGATCGGAGAGATAGGAGCGCGACATGGTCATCGATGGAGATGGGCACTGCAACGAGCCGAAAGATTTATTCGAGCGCTATTTGGAAAAGGACTTTATCGAGAGGGGCCCCAAGGTGGTCGACGCCGGCGGGCTGCGCTGGATGATCGAGGGGAAGTTCCTGCCGCGGCCGGCGGGCAACCGGGGGCACGGGAGCCCGAGCGGCTTTTTCGGCACGAATCTCAAGAAAAGAGGGATGGCGGCGGCGTCGCAGTCGCTCGACGACATGCCGGGGAGGCTCAAGGATCTGGATTCGGAGGGCATCGACGTCCAGGTGGTCTACCCGAACATCATGGCGACCGCCACGCTGATCGACGACGGCGAGCTGGCGGCGGCGATGTGCCGCGCCTATAACAACTACGCTTCCGAGAAATGCCGCGCCAGCGCGGGCCGGGTGCGGCCGATCGCCGCGGTCGCCCTGCAGAACCCCGCGGAGGCGGCGAAAGAGCTCAGGCGGGCGATCAAAGACCTGGGCGCGGTCGGCACCGTGGTCCCCGGCACCGTCGGGCGGCGCAACCTGGACGATCCGTTTTTCGAGCCGTTTTTCCAGGAAGCGAACGAGCTCGGCGCGGCGGTCGGCGTCCACTGGATCACCGGCTGCTTCGACAGCCCGGGCCAGGAGCGCTTCAAGGACCCCTATTTCTACATCCACATGGTGGGGATGCCGTTCAATCTGATGATCGGCATCATGACCTTGATCGGCGGCGGCATCATGGAAAAATACCCGCGCATCAAGTTCGCGTTCTTGGAAATAGGCGCGGCGTGGCTGCCCTACTGGATGTGGCGCATGGACGACCACTACGACACCAGCTCCCACAAGCTGAGCCATCTTCCCAGGAAGCCGAGCGATTACGTGCGCGGCGAGAGCTGCTTCGTGTCCTGCGAGCCGGACGAGGAGGGGCTCGCGCACACGGCGGAGGTGATCGGGGAAGACAAGATCATCTTCGCGTCGGACTACCCGCACGGGGACTGCGACTTTCCAAATTCCGTCTCGAAGCTTAAAAAACGGCCGGACCTTTCGGAGCGCCTGAAGGAAAACATTCTCTGGAAAAACCCCGCGCGGCTGTACGGCATCTCGTAAGCCGGCCAATTAAAGAGTAAAGGAGCTGATATGGTTATCGACGCCGACGGACACGCAAACGAGCCGGGAGACCTGTTCGAGCGTTATCTGGAAAAAGAATACAAAGACCGCGGCCCCAAAGTGGTCGAGGTGGGGAAGGTCCTCTACTGGATGGTGGAGGGAAAAATGTTTCCCCGCCCGGTCGGGAACTACGGCCACGGGACGCCGAACGGCTACCTCTTCCGGAGAGGGAAGCCCGACATGGCGATCTCGTCGCCGGGGCTCGACGACGTGGAGGGGAGGCTCAAGGACCTCGACAAGGAAGGCATCGACGTCCAGGTCGTCTATCCGAACCTCATGGCGCTGGCGCCGCTGCTCGACGATGTCGAGCTGTCCGCGGCCATGTGCCGCGCGTATAATAACTACGTGTCGGAGAAGTGCCGCCTGTTCGGCGGCCGGGTCAAGGCGATCGCCGCCACGCCGCTCGGGAGCCCGGCCCTGGCGGCCAAGGAGCTGCGTCGGGCGATCAAGGATCTGGGCTGCATCGGAGTCGTTATCCCGGGAATCGCCGGCGAGCGCAACCTGGACGATCCGTTTTTCGAGCCGTTTTTCCAGGAAGCGAACGAGCTCGGCGCG
>DASWFA010000554.1:0-4181 GCA_036394475.1 Binatia bacterium | reverse complement strand
TGCCCTTTCGGACCTCGCGTAAGAGCGCGATGTTGTCCGTGTGGCCCGTCATGCGGGCCGTGATCCGGCCGCGGATCGGGCGCCCCAGAAGATAAAAATCGCCCATGATGTCGAGGATCTTGTGGCGCGCGAACTCGTCGGGGAAGCGCAGCTCCGTGTTGACGACTTTTTCGTTGTCGATCAGGATGCAGTTGCTGAGCCGCCCGCCGTTGACGAGCCCGAGCTTTTCCAGGTTCTCGATGTCTTTGAGAAAGCCGAACGTGCGGGCCGGGGCGATCTCTTCGCGGAAAGAGTCGGGCCCCCGCGAGACGAAGGTATGCTCCTGGAGGCCCACCGGCTCGGGATAATTGAGGTGGTAGCGGACGCTGAGCGCTTCCGCGGGCTCGATGCTGATCGACTCGCCGTTCTTGACTCCCACCTGATACTTCCGGTCGATCACGATCTCGTACCAATCCTCGTCCTGCTCTTCGATGCCCGCCTCCTCGATCAGGCGGCAAAACTCCAGCGCCGAGCCGTCCATGATCGGGATCTCGCCCTGGATCTTGACCAGCAGGTTGCTGATGCCGTAGCTGTGCAGCACCGCCAGAAAATGCTCGACGGTGCCGACCACGATGCCCTTGCCGCGCAGCGACGTGGCGTAGCCGGTCGAGCCGACGTAGTCCAGGTGGGCCGGGACGGTCGCGTCGGCGGAGATGCCGCTGAACAGCACGCCGCTGTTCGGCGGCAGCGGGTGGAGGACGGCGCCGGTCTTGATGCCCGAGTGCAGCCCCTGGCCGGAAAACACCACGCTCTTTTTCAGCGTCTTCTGCTTGAGCGCGCCGTCCGGCGCCGACGCCGAGCGGGCGCGGCGGCGGGCCTTGCCCTCCCGGGGTTTTTTTTCTCTTCCCTCCGCGCCGGCGGACTCGCCGAGCGCGCGCCGGCAGGTCAGCAAAAGCCCCTCCAGCGACAGCGGCTTCTCGATAAAGTCGAAGGCGCCGAGCTTGGTCGCCGTCACCGCCGTGTGGATGTTGCCGTGGCCGGAGATCATGATCACGTTCAGCCCCGGCTCGGCCTTCTTGATTTCCTTCAGCAGCCCGATGCCGTCGACTTCCGGCATCCAGATATCGAGCAGCACCAGCTCGGGGCGCTCGCTCTTGATCACATCGAGGACCTTGGTCCCGTCGGACGCCTCGATGACCCGGTAGCCCTCGTCGCTCAGGATCTCGCGGATGGACTCCCGCACGCGGTCCTCGTCGTCGACGACGAGAATCTTTTTTTCGGCGTTTTTACCCTTCACCGATCCTCCCGGCATTGCCCTGGCGGCCTGCGGCGGCCTCGCTCTTCGCAGCGCTCTTGAGCGTCGCGTGGTCCCGCACCGGCAGCTCGATGATAAAGCGGGTCCCCTTGGGCTCGTTCGGCCGGACGCGGATGTGGCCGCGGTGGTCCGCCACGATGGCGTTCACGATGTGGAGCCCGAGGCCGGTGCCCTCTTTCTTGGTCGAGAAGTAGGGCTCGAAGATCCGCTCCCGCACCTCCGGGGCCAGGCCGCAGCCGTTGTCGGCGACTTCGAGCAGCACGATTCCCAGAGCGGGCGCGTACGACGTGGCGAGCTCGATCTCGCCCTTCTCCTCGACCGCGGCCACCGCGTTGTCGAGCAGGTTGATCAGCATCCGCTTGATCTGGTCGCGGTCGAGCTCCAGCGACGGCAGCTCGCCCTTGCGGAACTGGAAATAAATTCCCTTGTGCCCCTCCTTGAACAGGAAGAGGGACTCTTTGACGATCTCGTTCAGGTCGTTCGCCGTCAGCTCCGCCGCGGGCAGCCGGGCGAACTGGGAAAACTCGTTCACCAGGTTCTTCAAATCCTCGACCTGCTGGATGATCGTCGCGGTGCACTTGTCGAGAATCCCGCCGTCCCCGTCCAAAAGCTTCGCGTAGCGCTTGCGCAGCCGCTCGGCCGAGAGCTGGATCGGCGTCAGCGGGTTCTTGATCTCGTGGGCGATCCGCCGCGCCACCTCGCGCCAGGCCTCCATGCGCTGCACTTTTTGGATTTGCGTGATGTCTTCGAGGAAGATCATGACGCCGAGGATGCCGCCGTCGTCGTCCCGGAGCATCGCCCCGGTCACGACCGCGGTCAGGATCTGGTCGGGGAGCGGGATCTTGATCTCGCGCTCGACGGTGCCGCCGCCCTTGACCTGGTCCATGATCTCGCGCATGGCGCGGAACTGCTCCGAATGGAAGACGCCGGCGTAGCTCCGCTCCAGCGCCTGGTCCGCCCTGAGGCCCAGCATGTGCTCGGCGGCGGCGTTCATCGTGGTGATTTTCCCCGCCGGATCGACCGAGATGACTCCCGCGGTGATGTTGCCGAGCAGGGTCCCCATGTAGCGGCCGCGGCGCCCCAGCTCCAGGTTGATCTGCTTCAAGTCGCGCGTCATCTGGTTGAAGGAATCGACCAGCACCCCGATCTCGTCGTCGCCCGAAGCGTCGATCTGGTAGTCCCAGTTGCCGTGCGCCACCTCGTGCGTGCCCTCCGCCAGCCGCTGGATCGGCACGGTGATGCCCTTGGCGAGGTAAAGGCCGAACCACGTCGCGGAGAAGATGATGACCAGGGTGATCAGCAGCAGCGTCAGGATGTAGCTGTTCTTGACCGGGCGCTTGAGCGCCGTGAGGTGCTTGTACTGCTCGTAAGAGCGCGAGATCTGCAGCGCCCGGTTGGTGATGCTCTTGGGCACGTAGTAGTCGACCACGACGGCGCCCAGAATCTTTTTATCCTCGCTGTAGACCGGCACGCCGCCGCGGATGACGTCGGCCTCGCCGAAGGCCTGGGTGCGCGTGACTTCGATGCCGCGCAGCGCGCGGTTGAGAAAATCGGATTCCGGCTTGATCGTGACGCCGGTCGGGACCTGATCGTTGAAGGCCACGACCAAGAGCTGGCGGTCCGGGCCGAAGACCTCCACCGTGCCGAGGTTGTACTCGCGCTGCTTGGCCTGGATGAATTCCTTGAGATCCGCCGTGCGCTTGGCGTCGAACAACCCCTCCTGCGTCATTCTCCGCCCCAGCTGCCGGGCGTAAAAAAGCGCGTTGCTGGCGGCGTTCTGGTAATACGCCTGGCCGACCTCCAGCGAGCCCTGGAGCGCGTTTTCGATCTGGACGTCGAACCAGCGCTCGAAAGAGCGGGTGACGAAGCCGCCGGCGATGAAAAACAACAGCAGCGTGGGCACGAGCGAGAGCGCCACGAACGCCATCACGAGCCGGACGCGGAGCCGCGAGCCGAGGATGCGCTTTTTCCGCTCGAAGATGAGCTTCACCAGGTTGCGCACGACCAGGAAGATCAACAGGATCAGCAGGATGATGTTGATATTGAGGAGGAGAAAGAAGGCGATGTTGTTGGTGAACGAATAATCGGTGGAGACTTCCGGGAGCTGGACCTCGAAAAAGGCGAAGACGACGACCATCAGGGTGGTGACGAGGATGACCAGCCCTTCGCGCTTGCGCCGCTTCGCCTCTTCCAGCCTGAGGCCGTTTTCCAGTTCCGTGTCCATTATCGCGTGTCCATTATCGATGGATCGATTTCACGTTTCGCGTTTCGGCCGGTCAAAAAGGTCTCCGCTGCAAGGCGCGCGATAGCCGATCCTTCGACTTCGCTCAGGACAGGCTCGGCGCAGGCTTACTTTTTTCAGTACGTCGAGCGCGGCGGCGACCATTTTTACAAGCCTGCCGCGCGGCAGGCTTGGGCAGATGGGCCTTTGGGGCCGGCCGATCAGATTTTACCGTCGAAAGAGATAAAGGACAAGTGAAATGATGAGGCTCAGCAGCAGGCAGGTGGTCAGCGGAAAATAAAAGGTGAAATTATCCCGCTGGATATAGATATCCCCCGGGAGCCGGCCCAGCCAGGGGATCTTCGACCCGAGGGAAAACACGAGTCCCAGGACGACCAGCAGGATGCCGAAAATAATGAGCGTCCGGCCAAGAGTTCCCATACAGCGCCCTTCGAAAAGACCGGGGCCAACGGTTGACCCGTTCGTCCGAGTCCTTCGCCGCTGTTTAGTGCCTATACCTTTTTCGGCTTTTTAGAAGAGCGTCGGCTGCTTTTTCGGCCCGGCCGCCGCGCCCGGCTTGCGGCCGAAATGCTCGTAGGCGAGCGCCGTCGCCACCCGGCCGCGCGGCGTGCGGTTCAAGAATCCCGCCTGGATCAAAAACGGCTC
>DASWFA010000553.1:0-3952 GCA_036394475.1 Binatia bacterium | reverse complement strand
GGCGAAAAGCCGGCGGAGCGGCAAAATGGCCGGGAGGTTCCCCAGGATGGGCTGCAGCGCGCCCGTGGCCGTTATCGCCCGGCGGCCGAGGATCCGCACGGGAACGTTTCGGGCGCCGAGCTCTTCCGCGAAAGATAAATGGCTGCCCGGCAAGTCGCAGAAGACCGCGATGTCGTGGCCGCCGCGGAGGTGATCGATGAGCGCCAGGAGATGCCTCGCGGTGCCTCCTCCCGGATAAGAGGGCAGGTAATAGCCGATGCGCAAACGCGACATGTTTTTTAGCCCGCCTTGGCGCGTGCGCCGGCTTTGCGGCCGAAACGCTCGGCGAGAAGAATTTTTACGACAAACCAGGGCTCGACCAGATAACGCCTCCACAGGCGCGCGGGGTCGCCGAAAAGCCGGAAGAGCCATTCCAACCCGAGCCGGCCGAGCCAGCGCGGCGGCGGCGCCTCCTCCCCCGCGATATAGTCCATCAACGCGCCGGCGTTGAAGACGGCCCCGGCGCGAATCCCCCCGGCGTTCTCCACGATCCACCGTTCCTGCCGCGGCATCCCCATGCCGACCAGCAGCAGGTCCGGGCGGAAGCGCGCGATCGCCTCGACGGCCCGGCGGTTCTCCGCGCCGTCTTGGCGCGGGTCGAAATAGCCGTCGCCCGTCTCGATCGCGAGGCCGGGATAGGCGCGGCGCAAAATCTCCGCCCCTCTCTCCGCCACTCCCGGGCGCGCGCCCAGATAAAATATCCGCCAGCGCCGCCTGGCCGCCTCCGCGAGCAGCGGATGGATCCAATCCAGATACGTCAGGCGGTGGACGCGGCCGAGCGGCAGCCCCAGCAGCCGGCCGAGAAAAACCAGGCTCATGCCGTCGATATGGACCCAATCGGCGCGCTCGTAAAACGCGCGAAAGCCGGCGTCATGGTGGTACAGATAAACGCTGTGCAGGTTGTGGTTGGCGATGATCCAGCCTCTCTCGTTCTCCACGGCTTCGACGATGATTCCTTTCAGGTCCTCCCACGCGAGCGGATGGACGGCGACGCCCAGAAGGCGGACGGGGGCCGGGCGCGGTCCGGCGCAGGCGCGGGTGGTCCGGCTTCTTTTCACCTGCTCGCGCCAGAAGCCGGGGAGCATCGCCAGGAGCACGGCCCGCTCGCGCAAAAGCCGGGTTAAAAATTCGAGATAAACGGGGGGATCGCGAACCAGCCACGGCGCGTGGATCAGCGCGTGTTTCGCCGTCGAGCCGACGCCCAGGCGCCACGCCACGGCGAGCGGAAAATAGCGCCCCCAGTGGCGGCGAAAAAAATCCGGCTGCCGGGAGGCGAGGCGGTAGAGCCCTTCGAGCTCGGGCCGCCACTTTTCCCGGTCGAGAAAATCGCGCGGCCGCGGCGGATGCACGATGACCGCATCGGGCCGGAACAGGATCGGGCCGCGGGCCAAAACGGCCGCGGCGAGCTGGGTGTCCTCGCCGTAGGCGGACGCCTCGTCGAACCCGCCGGCGGCGGCCAGCGCCTCTCTCCGATAGGCGATGTTGCAGCCGCGGTAGTTGGCGTTGGGCCGGTCGGCGACGATCTGATGGGTGAGCGGCGTGACCCGCGCGGGATCGGTGACGGTCTTTCCGTAGATACCGAGGGCGTCGGGGCGCTCCGCGAAGCCGCGCGCGAGCGCGGCGAGCCAGCCGCGGTCGGCGACGCAGTCGTCGTCGGTGAACGCGACTATTTCCCCCGTCCCGTCGCGCCAGCCGTGGTTGCGCGCGGCGCTCGCTCCCGCGTGGGCGATGCCGAGCGGCTCAAGGCGCCGGTCGCGCCGCGCCATTTCTTCCAGCGCCGCCCGCGTCCGGTCCGGCGAGCCGTCGTCGACCACGATCACGCGGTAGCGCTCGCCGGGATAGTCCTGCTCCAGGAGAGAGGGGACCAGCCGCTCGAGCAGCGCGGCGCGATTGTAGGTGGGAACGACGACGTCGATGAAAGGCGCGCTCATGAGGCGCGGCCCGCAGGCCGCCCGCGCGGCTCGTCGATATCGAGCCCGACTTCAAGCCCTTCCGGGAAGTGCGCCCTGGCCGCTTCGACGAGTGTGTCCTGGTTGGCGAAGTCCAGCGTCTGTTTCAGGAACGCCCGCTTGCCCAGGAAGATGCCGATCGAGTGCGTCGCGCACGGATAGGCGATCGTGGTCACGCCGGGGAGCCCGGCGACGCGCCGCGCGTGGCCGGCGTCGCGCGCCGAGCCGCGGCAGTAATGGATAAAGTAGCGCGTCTTGCCGTCCGATTCCCGCAGCAGTGGGACGAGATCGAACAGCTCGCGCCGGGCGCGCCGGGACAGGCGGAGCTTCAAGTGCGAGAGCCGGTAGCGGCTTTTTCGGATCGCGGCGAGGCTCGTGTCGAGAAGAGTCTGGGGCGCGAACGCATGGACGTAGTCCGCCCCGAGCGCGCGTCCGGCGACGATCGCGACGTAGCCGGCGGCCGAGGTGCCGACGCACATGACCTTTTTCGGCCGGAGATTTTCGATCTCGCTTTTCAGATAGGCGACGAGGCTCGGAAAGTCGGGCCGTTTCTCGTCGATGCCGTGCTGGTACCAGACGCGGTATTTATCCCTGAGCAGGAGGCGGCTGTACCCGAGCGCTTTGGTGGTGTCGAAAAACTCCCAGACGCGGAGGAAGAGCCGGTCGTCGAGCCCGGTGAAGGCGATGATGAGCCCCTCGTCGTTTTTTCCCCGCTCGACCAGTGCCGGCGCGTTGGCGACCCGGAGGTCGTCGATCGCGAGCTTGTGCCCGGCCAGCGTGCGCGCCACGGTGATCGCCCGGTCGCGGTAAAAGCTCAGCCGGGCTCTCAGCCTGCTGGACGAAAGCTCCATGGTTATCAGGCGTTATCAACTGAACCGCCAATTTGCAAATCGGGGGGAAACTTGTCAACTTTGGGTTTGGCGATGAATCTCTACTCGATTTTAGAACGGGCGGCCGGGCGCTGGCCGGAAAAGACGGCGCTGGTTCACGCCGGCCGCGCGATCGCCTATCGCGAGCTCGACGCCGCGGCCGGGTCGCTGGCGGCGCGGCTCGTGCAGTCGGGGGTCCGGCCGGGCGACAAGGTCGCGATCATGTGTCCGCGGAGCGCCGAATTCGTCGCCGCGTTTTTCGCCGTGCTGCGGGCCGGCGCGATCGCCGTCACGGTTCCGCCCGAGCTGAAGGCGGGCGAGGTGGCGGCGCTCGCGGAGGTCATGCTGCCCGACGCGTTTTGCTACGGCGCGGAGTTCGCGGCCCGCGTTCCGGGCGGCCGCGGCGCGGAGGGGGCGGCGATTTTCGACGGCGGGACGCCGCTTTGTGTTCGGCTCGCGGCGGCTCGGGCGACGCCGCAGAGCGAGCGGGACCGGCTCGGCGCGCTGGATCTCGCCTGCATCGCGTTCAGCTCGGGAACGAGCGCGCGGGCCAAGGGCATTTTGTTTTCCCACCGGAGCCTGTTCGAGCGGGCCGAGCTCTGCCGCGCCGCGGGTCTCATCACCGGCGCCAGCAGCCTGCTCTGGCTGCTGGCGCTGAACCGGGTGCCGTACCAGATTTGTTTCTCGATCATGATCGGCGCCAAGGTCGTCATCGCCGACAGCGTAGACACCGGAGCGGTGCCGCGATTGATCCGGGAGCACGCGGTCGATCAGGTCTACGCGGGCCCGCTCTTTTACCGGCTGATCGTCCAGGATGCGCCGGCGCCGGAGGACATTCAGAACGTGAAGTATTTCTTCAGCCTGGGCAGCGCCCTGCCCGAGGCGGCCGCGGCGGCGTTCCGAGCGGCGCTGGGGCGCGAGATTCTCCAGTGGTATGCGCTCACGGAGCTGAGCCCGGTGCTGGGAAACATCTCCGAGGAGCCGGCCAAGCGCGGCTCGGTGGGGAAAGTCGCGCCCGGTCGCGAGCTCAAGCTGGCGGGCGACCCATCGGAGGCCGGCGGCCAAGCGGCGGGAGAGGTGCTGATCCGCGGCCCC
>DASWFA010000552.1:0-1578 GCA_036394475.1 Binatia bacterium | reverse complement strand
CTCCGGCCGGGAGATGCTTTTGGCCTACATCCTGGGAGTGGAAGTGGAGTGCCGCATCGCCGACGCGATCCACCCGCGCCATTACCAGTCCGGCTTTCATTCGACCGCGACCATCGGCGGGCTCGGCGCTGCCATGGCGGCGGGAAAGATCCTCGGCCTCAGGGAAGAGCCGCTCCTGCGCACCCTCGGCATCGCCGCCAGCATGGCTTCGGGGCTCAGGGAGAATTTCGGCACCATGACCAAGCCGCTTCACGCGGGGCGCGCCGCGGAAAACGGCGTGACCGCCGCCGAGCTGGCCGAGCGGGGCTTCACCTCGGCGAGCAACATCATCGAGGCCCGGCGCGGATTTTTCAACGCCATGGCGGGCGGCGGCGACGAGAATAAAATCGTCGGCCGCCTGGGCCATCCCTACTTCATGCAGGAGCCGGGGATTTCGATCAAACCCTACCCTTCCGGCTCGCTCTCCCACCCGGCTCAGGACGTGATCCTGGACCTGGTGAAACAGCACGATCTCCGCGCCGAACAGATCGCCAGCGTGGAAGTTGGGACCAACTCCAACGTGCCGAACGCGCTTATTTATCCCATGCCGGTGACATCCCTCGAAGGGAAATTCAGCATCCCGTTTTGCATGGCGATCGCCGTTTTGGAGCGAAAGGCGGGCATCGCCGAGTTCACCGACCGCAAGGTGCGCCGGCCCGACGTGGTCCAAATGATGCAGCGCGTGACGCTCTCCGTCGATCCGGAGCTCGAGGCGCTGGGCTACGATCAGGTGCGCTCGCGCGTGCGGGTAAAGCTCAAGGACGGCCGGACGCTCGAAGGCCGGGCCGACGTGGCCAGGGGCCACCCGGAGAAACCGATGAGCTGGGACGAGCTGGCGGACAAATTCCGCGACTGCGCGCGGCTCGCGCTGCCGCGCGGCGCGGCGGAAGCGGCGCTCGGGCTGGTCGCCGGTCTGGACAAGCTCGAAAGCATCACGCAGCTCGTCCGGGTCCTCGGCGGCAAAAAAACCCGGCCGGCCGGGGAAGTAAAAAAAGACAGGGCAAGGAGACGCAAGAGCAAGTAATGGCGCCGCGCTCGGAACAGATAGCGGCCTGGAGCCGCGGCCTCGCGCTCGAAGCGGTCCCGGCCGATGTGCGGGAAAAGGCGAAGCTCGTCTTTCTCGACGCGCTGGGGATCGCGCTCGCCTCGTCCACGATGGACTTCGGCCTGATGGCGCTCGACACCGCACGCGCGCTCGGCGGCCAGGGCGAGAGCCGGCTTATCGGGACGGCGGACAAAGCGGCCGCCGCCAACGCCGTGCTCGCCTCCGGCACGCTGGCGCACGGCCTGGACTACGACGACACGCTGGAAGAGGCGATCGTCCACACGGGCTGCGTCGGGGCGATGACGGCGCTCGCCGTCGGCGAAGCCGTCGGCGCGACCGGCAAGGACGTGCTGGCGGCGGCGATCGCCGCGATCGAGGTCATGTGCAAGGTGGGCCTCGCCGTGCCGGGAAAATTTCACGCGCGCGGCTTTCACCCGACGGCGCTGTGCGCCACGTTCGGCGCGGCGACGGCCGCGGCGAAGCTCTACCATCTC
>DASWFA010000551.1:0-1741 GCA_036394475.1 Binatia bacterium | reverse complement strand
ATTGGCGCCGAGCCCGAGGAAAGAGAGGAGCTTGGCCGCCAGGCTCCACTCGACGCCGTCGAAGCGCGCCCGCCCGATGTTGACCGCGCGGAAACAGAAGGGAGGATCGGCGATGGGCCTGGCTTCGATCATGTCTTTGACTTCGCGGTGAAAATACGTCGCGCCCAGCTTGACTCGATCCTGAAACAGCCCCTGCTCGACGCCGGCGTTGATCTCCCAGCTCTTCTCCGGGCCGAGGTCGGGATTGCCGAAAGCTGGACAGCCGAAGCCCGCCGGAAAAAACAGCTCGTTCAGCGTCGGCGCCTTGAAGCCCTTGGCGTAGCTCGCCTTTAGCTTGGTGCCGGTCTCTTTGAAGAGATAAGCCGAGGCGAACGAAGGCGTCAACGCCCGGCCGAAGGTCTGGTGGTCGTCCAGGCGGATTCCCGGAACCAGGGTGAGCCGGCGGTCGAAAAACTGAAACTGCTCCTGCAGGTAGTAGGCGATGTTGCGGATCGACCGGTCGATGCCGCCGCTGGTCCGGGCGCTCCGGAGCTTGTACTCGACGCCGAACGTCGTCGTGTTCCAGTCCCACGGCCGGTAGTTGGTCTGGAATTCCCCGGTCAGGATGCGCGGGCGGAAATGGTCCCGGCTCTTGGCGAAATCGCAGGGGCCCGGTCCGCCGCCGAAATCGACCGTGCAGCCGTCCACGTTGTCGCTGTCGCGGATCAGCTCTTTGAAGATCGAGCCGGCGACGCGGTAGTCCCAATTTTTGAATATCTTCTGCTCCCATTCGAGCTTGCCGAGGTACTGCGTCGAGGCCTCGCGCGCGTTGGGGTCGCCCTGGTTTCCGGGGGCGAAATTGTTGCTGTTGAAAAGGCCCACGTCGGTCTGGGTGAAATGGAAGATCCCCTTGAGGCTCGTATCCTCGGTAAACTTGTAATCGAGCCGCGCCGAGGTCGAGAGATTTTCGTAATCGTCGTTGAAGCGGCGAAACCCATCCGTCTGCAGGTGCGCGACGCTGAGAGAATAGCCGAGCCTCCCTTCCGAGCCTCTTAGCGCCGCGACCTGGCGGTGGGTCGCGCCGTTGCCGCCGGCGGCGGAGAGCGTCAGCGCGGGCGGTCCTTCGCCGCGCTTGGTGATGATGTTGATGACGCCGCCGATCGCCTGCGAGCCGTAGAGCGTCCCGCCCGCGCCGCGCAGCACCTCGATGCGCTCGACGTTCTCGGTCGTGAGATGGGCGAAGTCGAACGCGCCGAGCGTCGCGCTGTTCACCTCGACGCCGTCGACCAGCACCAAAACCTGGTCCGACTCCGCGCCGCGGATAAAAACCGACGTGCCGTTGCCGCGCGAGCCGGACTGGACCACGTCCACGCCCGGCACCTCGCGCAAGAGCTCCAGGACCGTCTCGGCTTTGCGGGATTCGATTTTCTTCTCGTCGATGATCGTGACCGAGTTGGCGACGTTTTGTTCCGGCGTTTCGACCCGCGTCGAGATGGAGACCAGCGGCGGCAGCGTCTCCTCCTGACCGGGCTCCGCGGCGCCGGCCCAACTGGAAAAGAAAATGGAAAAAAACAAAACCAAAAAAAACATAAGGCCTCCTGCTCCCGCGAGAGGGGATGGTTGAGCGGCGCGGATAGGTCTCCTGGCTCAGGCTTTAAAACCTACTCGCCGCGCCTTCCCATCCCTTGCCGGGCTCGGAACAGTGGCTCCTGCGGCTTTCGTGGCCATCACAGTTGCGGGGCAGCGGGGGAATTGCACCCCC
>DASWFA010000550.1:0-5245 GCA_036394475.1 Binatia bacterium | reverse complement strand
GAAACGGTAGGCGATAAAATTTTATGATGCCACTCAGACGCTTTAAGATCGATCAGCCGAAGACCGTCGCGGAAGCGGCGGAGATGCTGGCGCACCACGGCGAGAACGGCCGCCTCTACGCCGGCGGCACCGAGCTCTTGTTGGCGATGAAGCACGACCTCCTGCGCTACGAGCACCTGGTGGACGTCAAGGGCATTGCCGGTCTCGACGTCATCGAGTCCGGCAAGGAATCGCTCCATATCGGCCCGACCGCGACGCACCGGGCGATCGAGAAATCTCCGGTCGTGCGGGAGAATTTTCCGGTCCTGGCGGAAATGGCCCGGAACGTCGCCAACGTCCGCGTGCGAGCGACCGGGACGCTCGGAGGAAACCTCTGCTTCGCCGAGCCGCACTCCGATCCCGCGAGCCTGCTGCTCGCGCTCGAAGCCCACGCGCACGTGCGCGGGCGGAGCGGCGAGCGGATCCTCGCCATGGACGAGCTGATCACCGGCGCCTACGAGACCGCCCTCGCGCCGGACGAGATTTTAACCGTTATCGACATCCCACTCGCGGCCAAGAACAAACGCGCCGCCTATCTCAAGTTCCAGATCAAGGAGCGCCCGACCCTCGGCCTGGCGCTGGTCCTGGACACCGACGGCGGCAATATAAAAAGCGGGCGGGCCGTCGTCGGCAGCGTGAGCGCGAAGCCGGCCCGCTCGGACCAGACCGACGCCCTGCTCGCGGGCGCGAGGGACAAGGTCGAGAAGCAGCTGGCCGACGCCGCCGAGGCGCTCGCCAACGCCGCCGACCCGGTCGACGACCTCGAAGGCAGCGCCGAGTACAAGCGGCACCTGATCGGGGTTTACCTGAAGCGGGCGTTCGTGAAGGCCTTAACCTAGATCGTCACGGCTTCGAGACGAACTCGCTCCCGCGCAGCAAAAATCTCCACGGCTCGTCTTTCCACTTGCCGGCGTAATCCACGCCGACCCGCGGCCGCGCCAGAATTTTCGGCGCCGGCTCGCCGCGGTCTTCGACGTAAAGCGCGTTGCCGCACATATCCGCGCCATTGAGCGCCTTGTCGACGTTCAGCGCGAGGCAGAGCTTCCCCGGCCCGCTGGCGAGGTTGTGGAGCTTCGCGGTGCCGCGCCGTTTTTTCATCAGCTCGATGCCCTCCACCGGCTCGACCGCGCGGATCAGCACGGCGGAAGCGTGGCCGACATCCTCCGTCACGATGTTGAGGCAATAGTAAACTCCGTAAATGAAATAGACGTAGGCGTGGCCGGCCGCGCCGAACATGACCTCCGTCCGCGCCGTGCGGCCTTTGGCCGCGTGGCAGGCGAGATCGTGCGGCCCGACGTACGCCTCGGTCTCGACGATCTTCCCGACGGTCTTTCCGTCGGGATGTTTGCGGACCAGATATTTGCCGAGCAGTTGCCGGGCTACCTGGACCGTCGGCTGTTCGTAGAAGGGGCGTCGAATTTTCTTCACTAAAGTAGCGATTTAAGCAGATCGCGCGCGCGAATTCTGTACTCTCGCGGCGCCAGGAATCGCACGGGAATGGACGCTCGCATGGAACTAAACTGCTCTCCCTGAGCGAGGTAGGGAATCTTTTCGGCGTCGAGGATCGATTTTATCAGCGCGATCTGTCCCTGGTCGCCGGTGCTCAAGATCGCCTCGAGGTCCACGAACTCCGGTTGAGCCGCCGTCGGCCGATCACCGACTAAATTCACGCCGCAGTCGGCGCACTCGGTCAAGCCTTCTCGATATTCCGATTTACATTCCGGACAGTACATCATGACGCTGCGGTTTATTTGCCTCTTGTTTCCTTAATCTCCTTCAACAGGCTCCAGTCCACCACCTGACCGAGCGGAATGTCTTTGACTATTTTGAGCCGTTCTTTCGTGAGCTGCACGTCGAGGAGCACGCCCTTGTCGGAGATATAGCCGTCCTCGGTGAACGAGCCAATGGCGGCGTCGTAGGCCTTGCCCGCCTGCGCCGGGGTGATGTGGAGATAATCGGTCATCATCTGAAGCGTCTCGGCCCGGTTTTCCTTCATGAAGCGCGTGCCGCGAAGCGTCGCGCGGACGACTTTTTTCACCTGCTCGCGCTCGGCCTGGAGCTTCTTGTCGGTGATGCCGATACCGGAGAGCGGCAGGTCGATGATTTCCGAGAGATTGAGCAGCCGCCGCATCCCCTCCTCCTCGGCCTTGACCGCGAAGGCGACGTCGATCGCGGTGGCGTCGATCGACCCGGCCTTGGCGGCCGCGAGGCGGAGCGGGCTTTCGCCGCTGACGATGATCTTCACGTCCTTGTCCGGGTCGAGGCCGAAGTGGCGCACGGTGGCGCGGGCGAGATAGTCGACCGTGCCGGCGAAAGAATCGACGCCGATGGTCTTGCCCTTGAGATCCCGGCCAGTCTTGATGTCGCCGCGCACGATGAAGACGTGCAGCGGCCGCGCGGCCATGCCGGCGACGACCTTGAGCGGCACTCCGGTCACGGCGGCGCGGAGCGTCGAGCCCCACGCGAGGAGATAGTCGATATCGCCCGAGACGAGCGCCTTGACGCCGATCGCCGGCTGCATCTGGACTTTAGCCGCGTTCAATCCCTCGTCGCGGTAAAACCCCTTCCTGAGCGCCACCACGGCGGGAAACTCGAACAGGCCGTGGCTCGGCGTGCCGATCATTACACGTTCGGCGCGCTCGGCCCGCTCGGCGGCCGGAGCCGCCGGCGCGAAATAGGCGGCGAGACCAACGATACATGCCAGCGCCGGGGCCGTGAGAGTTCGATGGCTCATAGACCCGAAGATTTCACAACCGTTCGAGCAGCCGGCCGTACCCCGGCCGCGCTTTTTTTATCCCGAGCGCCTGGAGCGCCCACCAGGCGGCGGACTGCGTCGTCGTGACGACGGGGATCTTCAACTCCTCTTCCAGCCGCTCGATCGCGTCCAGCGTCTGCCACTTCGGGTTGGGAATATAAATGCCGTCGGCCTCGGGCGCTTCGAGAAACGCTTCCCGGGCGAGCCCCAGCGGGACTTCCGGCGCCAGACGGGCCATCTCGTTCGGACCGGGACAGAGCGCGCTCTTGAGACCGAGGACCTCGAAGCCGCGCGCTGCGAGGCGGCGCTGCATGCCTTCGTTCAAGCTCTGTTTATAGGGCGTAACGAGCAGCAGTTTTTTGATGCCGAGCGCTGCGAGCGCCAGCTCGGCGGCGTGCTGGCCGGTGGCGGTCGGAACGCCGGTCTCTTTTTCCAGCTCGGGGGCGAGGTCGCCGGCGCCTTCGCTCGGGGCCAGTGTGACGAGCGGCGAGCCGCCGAGGACGAGGGCGCCGACGCCCATTTTGATCAGCCCGCGCGCGGCCTGCTCGACCACCTGGCGCGCCTTGTGAAACTCCTGCGGCGTATGCTCCTCCACGCCGAGGGTGGCGAAGACGACGTTCACCCCTTCCGGTACGATGCGAAACCAATCCTCGGCGTTGTCGAGGTAAGTAGGCGTAACCGCGCCGATCTGGCCTCTCGAGCCGCGCATGGAACCCCTTATTCTATCCCGAAAAAAGGCCTCAGGGCGCGAGTTTCGGGCCGTGGCCGATAGATTCTGTCAAGATCGAGCCTTTTTAGTCGGACGTCCACGGCCCTCTTCCTCGCGCCTCTTCGGCCTTGCGCGAACGCCGCTGCCTGTTCGAAGAGCCCGCGCATCCTCTTCCGTTTAGGAATAAGCACTGTCCCATTGCGCGGGCTCGGAGAGCAGGCTGGGGCGGAAGCATCGAGGCCGGAAATGAAGCTCAAATCCTTATTCCATCCTTACATTTTTCTTAAAATCGTAGTTAGGCGAGATAGCGCTCTCGAAAACCCACGAGATGCGATCGCTCTGCCGCCCGCCGTTCATGGTCTTTTTGAGAAAGTCGAGCAAGAGCCTCCAGGCGGCGTCGGACTGCTCTTTGCGGTACCGGCCGGGCATCGTGTCGTTGAGCCAGCCGTGCGGCGCGTCGGGGTAGATCTTGATGTGATAGCTTTTTTTGTGGCGCTCGAGCGCGGCGCGAAAACGGAGCACGTCGTCGACCGAGATGATGTGGTCCGCCTCGCCGAAGACGCCGAGCAGCGGGCAGGAAAGCTGTTCCAGCATGGTCTCGATCAGCACCGGACGGAACTCGTCCGTCGTCCACTCCTTGCCGCCGGCGGCGCCGTAAAAAACCACGCAGGCGGCGACGTCGTCGCGGTGCGTCGCGGGCAGCACCGCCTGGCGGCCGGTCTGGCAGACGCCCATGACGGCGATCTTTCCCGGATCGACGAGATCGAGCTTTTTCAAATAATCGATCGTCGCGCCGATGTCGTCCAGCGCCTCGCTGTCGCGCATGTCGGCGCGCGTCTCGCCGCGCTCCAGGGCTTTGCGGTCGCCGGTGAAGCGCCAGAAAAGGTCCGGCGCCATCGCCACGTAGCCCGCCTTGGCGAACTTGACGATGAGATCCTTGGTATGCTGCACGATGCCGTACCGCTCGTGCAGCAAAATCATCGCCGGCCGCCTGCCCTTCGCCTTCGGGAGCGCGCGGTAAGCCGACATGCCGCCGGCGACGCGCACCGTGGCGGCCGCCACGGAAGATTTTTTGGCTTTTTCTTTTTTCACGACCCGTTTCTTTTTCATTTCTTTTTTGCCTCCGCCATTCCCTGTTCGTAAACGCCGCGATGCATGACGCCGTAGAGATCCACCGCCGTGAGCGCGCAGTATTCCAGACTATAGCCCTCGCGCGTGTCCGCGTAGCCGTCCTGGAGGATGCGCTCCATAACGGCGCGGTTGAAGCTCCCGTGGCCCATCACCCCGTCGTCGTGCTCTTTCAAATCCGCCTCTTCGTGCGTGGAAAAATAGACCGCCTGCTCGCGGCTGAAGCCGTAGCGGCCCGTCAGCGCGCGGTACCAGGCCGCGGCCCAGTGGCCGATCGGCTCTTCGGTGAGCATGGAGAACCACCACTCGGCGACCGTCCCCTCCCAGAGCAGCGCGCGCTTGAAATCGAGGATCGTGCGCGCCTCGGCGAGCATCGGCTGGCGCAGCACTTCCCGTTCGGATAGCCCCAGCTCTTTCGCCGTCTGGAGCATGACCAGCACGTGGCCGGGCGGCTTGGGATGGATGAACTCGTCGGCCACTTTGGCGCCGAACGGCCCGAGGAGGTCGGTGTGCCTTTTAAAAAAACCGATGTGCTTGTGGTAGGAGGCGGCGATCAGCGTGTTGATCTCGATGGTGAAGGCACCCCAGTTTTGGAAAAAAAGACGAATGACCGG
>DASWFA010000549.1:0-14563 GCA_036394475.1 Binatia bacterium | reverse complement strand
CTGCCCGAGGGGCTGATCGTCAAGGACAGCGCCGCCGTTGCAGTCGGGGACCGCCTGCGGATCACCTTCGCGCGCGGCAAGGCGCTCTGCCGGGTCGAAGAGAAAGAATGAAAGCGGCGGCAATCTTTTCGTTTTTTCTCTGGCTCGCGGCCGCGCCCGGGCGCGCCGCAGAGATTACCGTTTCTATCCGGCCGGCTGAGCCTTATCAGGGGGGCGTCGCGGAGATCAAAATCCTGGGCGGCGGCGAAGTGAAGGCCGAAAGCGGTGGGGCGGAGCTCCCGGTTTATCGCGCCGGGGGCGACGCCGATCCGGCGCATATCGCACTCTTGGGCATCGACCTCGAGCAGCGGCCCGGTCCGGTCGATATCGCGCTCCGCGGCCGCGGCGCCGGCGGCGCGACCTGGACCAAGCACGCGGCCGTCACCGTGAAGGCCAGGGAATTTCCCCGCGAGGAAATCACCGTCCCCGAGTCTTTCGACCAGCTCGACAAGGCGACGCTGAAGCGCATCGAGAAGGAGCAGGCGGCGCTCGCCCGGCTGTGGAAGATCCGCACCCCCGGCCGCCTGTGGGACGGCGCCTTCGTCGCGCCGGTTCCCGGCGCGGTCAACTCGGCGTTCGGCTTTCGCCGCGTCGTCAACGGCGCGGCGCGCGCGCCGCACGCGGGAACGGACCTCAAGGCGGCGCTCGGCGCGGAGGTGGTCGCGGCGAACCATGGCAGGGTGGTCCTCAGGGACGATTTTTTCTTCAGCGGCCTGAGCCTGGTGCTGGACCACGGCGGCGGGCTCTATACGATGTACTTTCACTTCTCGGAGTTTCGCGCCGAGAGCGGCGCGGAAGTCCGCAAGGGGCAGGTGATCGGTCTCGCGGGGATGACCGGCCGCGTGACCGGGCCGCACCTCCACTGGGGCGCGCGCTTGAACGGCGCCCGCGTCGACCCGCTGGAGCTGTTAAAAATAGAAAGTCAAAAGTAGTAAAAAGGCAAAATAAAGATGGCGAAGAAAGAACCGGAAAAGCCAAAATTCGAAGAGGCGTTCGAAGACCTGGAAAAGGTCGTCGAGCGTCTGGAGTCCGGCGAGCTGTCGCTGGAAGAGTCGCTGGCGGCGTTCGAGGACGGTGTCCGGCTGATCAAATTCTGCAAC
The DNA here is from genome assembly GCA_036394475.1 of Binatia bacterium. Taxonomy (GTDB): domain Bacteria; phylum Desulfobacterota; class Binatia; order UBA9968; family UBA9968; genus JAJPJQ01. The sequence continues at coordinate 13,424 of DASWFA010000549.1, read as the reverse complement.
CAGAAGCTTACCGACGTCGAGAAAAAAATTGAGCTGCTGGTAAAAGACAAAGACGGCAAGCTCCAGCTCCGGCCCCTCGACGAGCCCGAAGACGGGTAATCTTCCCTTCGACGCGTGGTTTGAAGAAACCGACCCCTTGGTGATACGATGGAGTCGCGCGCGCAAGCCGGCGCCCGCGCTCTCATGCCGGAGAAGCCCACGACGTGTCACGCTTCGATATCGACGCTTATCTCAAACATCGCAGCCGCCTGATCGACCGCGCCCTCGAGCGCCGGCTCGACGTATCCAAGCCGCATGCCCGGACGATCCACAAGGCGATGCGCTACGGGCTGTTCTCCGGCGGCAAGCGGCTCCGGCCGGTTTTGCTGCTGGCCGCGGGCGAGCTGTTCGGCGCGCCGCGGAAAAACCTGCTGCCGTTCGCCTGCGCGATGGAGATGATCCACGCCTATTCGCTCATCCACGACGATCTCCCCGCGCTCGACGACGACGACTTCCGGCGCGGACGGCCCGCGACGCACAAGATTTTCGGCGAAGGCATCGCGCTGCTCGCCGGGGACGCGCTGCTGACCGAGGCCTTCCACCTCATGGCCCAGCCCCGGCTGGGGCGCGCGCTGAAGCCGAAGCTGGTCCTGGAGGCGATCCGCGAGATCGCGCGCGGCGCGGGCGCCGGCGGCATGGCGGGCGGCCAGGCGGCGGACCTGGAAGCGGAAAACCGCGCCGCCGACGTCGCCGCCGTCGAGCGCATGCACGCGATGAAAACCGGGGCGTTGATCCGCGCTTCGGCGCGCGTCGGGGCGCTGATCGGCGGCGCGCCGCCCCGGCAGCTCGGCCGGGTGAGCCGCTACGCCGGCTTTTTGGGCTTGGCGTTTCAGATCGCGGATGACATCATGGACAGCGCCGGACCGGACGGCGCCGGCGCCAGCGAAGGCAAAAAAGCGACCTATCCCGCGGTGGCCGGGAGCGCGGCGGCGCGCGGCCGCGCCCGCGAGCTGCTCGACCGCTGCTTGAGGGAAGTCGAGGTTTTTGGTAAAAATGCAGACCCGCTCCGAGGCATCGCCCGCGCCGTCGTGGAGCGGGCGCTCGAAGGGGAGCTTTCAGCTAAGAAGCCATCAGCTCTTGGCCAAGACTTCAGAGCTGAACGCTGAAAGCTGACCGCCGGAAAGCTGTTATTCTATGCCCAAACTGCTCGACGCGATCCATAACCCCGCAGACCTGCGGAAGCTCCCGATGGAGGAGCTGCCCGAGCTCGCCCAGGAGATCCGCGACGAGATTATCTCCGTCGTCTCCGAAGTCGGCGGCCATCTGGCCTCGACCCTCGGCGCGGTGGAGCTGACGCTGGCGCTGCACTACGCCTTCGACACGCCGCGCGACCGCATCGTCTGGGACACCGGCCACCAGGCGTACGCGCACAAGCTCCTCTGCGGCCGGCGCGAGAAGCTCTCGACCATCCGGCAGCTCGGCGGCCTCAGCGGCTTTTTGAGCCGCGACGAGAGCGAATACGACGTCTTCGGCGCGGGCCACGCGGGGACTTCGGTCTCCGCCGCCCTCGGCATGGTCGCGGCGAAATCGCTCCGCGGCGAGGACCACAAGGTGGTGTCGGTGATCAGCGACGGCGGCATGAGCGCGGGCCTCACTTTCGAAGGCCTCAACCAGGCCGGCCATCTGGGCAAAGACCTGATCGTGGTCTTGAACGACAACGAGATCTTCATCGATCCGCGCGTCGGCGCCTTCTCTTCTTTTTTGAGCAAGCAGTTGACCACCGATCTCGCGGTCCGGCTGCAGCACAACTTGGGCGTGCTCATGCGCACGCTCCCCAAGGTCGGAGAAAATCTCTACCACGTCGCGCGCAAGCTGAAGGAATCCTTCCTCGGCCTGGTGACGCCGGGCTTTCTCTTCGAGGCGCTGGGCTTCCAGTACGTCGGGCCGATCGACGGCCACAACCTGGCCGAGATGATCCAGACTTTCCACAACGTCAAGAAGATCGAGCACCCGACGCTGATCCACGTGATCACCCGCAAGGGCAAGGGCTACGCGCCGGCGGAAAAAGAGCCGATCAAGTATCACAGCGTGACGCCGTTCCACGTCCTCACCGGCAAGGGGAAGAAGGAAAAGGGGCCGGTCCCGAGCTACACCGACGTGTTCGCCGAGGCGCTGATCGGGCTGGCCAAGGAAAACCCCAAGGTCGTCGGCATCACCGCGGCGATGGGCAGCGGCACCGGCATCGACAAGCTGTCGCGCGAGCTGCCGGACCGCTCCTACGACGTCGGCATCGCCGAGCAGCACGCGGTCACCTTCGCCGCCGGCATGGCGACCGAGGGCTGGATTCCGGTCGTGGCGATCTACTCGACCTTTCTCCAGCGCGGCTACGACGAGATCCTGCACGACGTCTGCATCCAGAAGTTGCACGTGGTCTTCGCGCTCGACCGCGGCGGGCTCGTCGGCGCGGACGGGCCGACGCACCACGGGGTTTTCGACTACGCCTACCTGCGCTCGATTCCGAACATCGTTGTCATGGCGCCCAAGGACGAGAACGAGCTCTGCCGGATGGTGAAGACCGCCATCGACTACGACGGGCCGATCGCCTTCCGCTACCCGCGCGGCGAGGGCTGGGGCGTGGAGCTGGAAAAAGAGATCCGCCCGCTCGAGATCGGCAAGGGGGAATTGCTGCGACCGGGAAAGGACCTCGCCATTCTGGCGCTCGGCGCCACCGTCATGCCCGCGCTCAAAGCCGCGCAGGACCTGGCGCAGCTCGGCATCGACGCCGCCGTGGTCAACGCCCGCTTCTTGAAGCCGCTCGACCGCGACCTGCTGGTCGGCCTGCTCACGCAGGTGCCGCGCGTCATCACCGTGGAGGACCACGTCCTCGCCGGGGGCTTCGGCAGCGCGGTCGTCGAGCTGCTGGCCGACGAGGGGATGACCGGCGTTACCGTGCGGCGTCTGGGGGTTCCCGACCGCTTCATTCCCCACGGCACGCAGGACGAGCTTAAAAAGATGTGCGGCTTCGACAAGGACGCGATCGCGCAGGCCGCCCTCCAGATGATGCGGGGCGAGAAGAAGAGAAAAAAGGAGGGATGGTAAAGCGCGCGCGGTTGGACAAGCTGCTGGTCGAGCGCGGGCTGGTGGCGAGCCGGACCGAAGGGCGCCGGCTGATCCTCGCCGGCGCGGTGCTCGTCGACGAAAAACCGCTCGCCAAGGCCGCGAGCCTGGTCGATGTCGACGCCCGGGTCCGGCTCAGCCGGACGCCCTCCTACGTCAGCCGGGGCGGCGACAAGCTGGAAGGGGCGCTCCGGCAGTTCAACATCTCCGTCGCCGATAAGATCGCCCTCGACGTCGGCGCCTCGACCGGCGGCTTTACCGATTGCCTGCTCGCCTTCGGCGCGCGGCGCGTGTATGCCGTCGACGTGGGGCGCGCCCAGCTCGACCGGAAACTCCGCGACGACCCGCGCGTCGTCCCGCTGGAAAAGAAAAATATCCGCCATCTCAGGGCCGGCGAGCTTCCCGAAGCGCCCGAGCTCGCCACCATCGACGCCTCTTTTATTTCTCTCCGCCTGATTCTCCCCGCCGTGCGCGACCTGCTCCCGTCGCGGGGCGAAATCCTCGCGCTCATCAAGCCGCAATTCGAGGTCGGCAAGGGAAAAGCCGGCAAGGGCGTCGTGCGTCGGCCGGAAGAGCATCTGCGCGTCGTCGGGGAGATCCAAGAAGCGGCGCTGAGGGAGCGGCTCGAAACGCTCGGCGTATGCGAATCGCCGCTTCTGGGCGCGAAGGGGAACAAAGAGTTCTTTATTTATTTGCGGAAAGTTGATTAAACGAGGTTTCTGGTTTCCGGCTTCAAGTCTGACCTGAAATTTTTTATCATGACGTTCGCCATCAAAATCACCTGCCCGCGCTGTCAAAGCCGGTTCCCGCTCGGCAAGCCGGTCAACCTTTGCCCGTGCGGCTCGCCGCTCTGGGTCGAGTACGATCTCAAGAAAATCAAACGGCGGCTTAAAAAAGCGCATCTCAAGGACCGGCCGGCGACGCTGTGGCGCTACCGAGAGTTTTTACCGCTCAAGTCGGATAAAAACCGCGTCTCGCTCGGCGAAGGCTTCACCCCGCTCCTCGACGCGCCGCGGCTCGCGGCGGAATTCAAGCTCAAGCGGCTCTGGGTCAAGGACGAGGCCGAGAACCCGACCGGCTCGTTCAAAGACCGCGGCCTTGCGGTCGCGATCTCGCTCGCGAAGGAGCTCGGCATTAAAAAAGTCGCGATCCCCTCGGCGGGCAACGCCGGTTCTTCCCTCGCGGCCTACGCGGCGCGCGCCGGCATCGAGGCGCACGTCTTCATGCCCAAAGACGTGCCGCGCGCGAACATCGCGGAGGTCGAGCAATACGGCGCCCGGCTGACGCTGGTGGACGGGCTCATCAACGACTGCGGCCGGATCATCGCCGAGCGGAAGGAATCGGAAGGCTGGTTCGACGTCTCGACGCTGAAAGAGCCCTACCGCCTCGAAGGCAAAAAGACGATGGGGCTCGAGATCGCCGAGCAGCTCGACTGGAAGCTCCCCGACGTCATCATCTATCCCACCGGTGGTGGCACCGGGCTGGTCGGCATGTGGAAGGGCTTCGCCGAGCTGGAGGCGATCGGCTGGATCGGCGCGCGCCGGCCGCGCATGGTCTCGGTCCAGGCCGAGGGCTGCGCGCCGATCGTGCGCGCGTTTCGCTCCGGAAAAGAAACGGCCGAGCCCTGGGCGAACGCCGAGACCATCGCGGCGGGGCTCCGCGTGCCGCAGGCGGTGGCGGACTTTCTCATGCTGCGGGTCCTCCGCGCGAGCGGGGGAACGGCGCTCGCCGTGAGCGACGCCGAGATGGTATCGGAGATCCGCCGCGCGGGAAAACTGGAAGGGCTTTTTTTCTGTCCCGAGGGCGCCGCGTGCGTCGCCGCGCTGAAGCGCCTCGCGGCACAGGGCTGGATCAAGCCGTCCGACAGCGTGCTTCTGTTCAACACGGCTTCGGGCTTAAAATACCTCGATGCGCTCGGATAGATGGCGGCATGAAATCCGCCTCCCGCTCTCCGGGCCCGCGCAATGGGCCTGTGGTCATTCCCACCGTCGGTGTCGGATGCGCGGGCTCTTCGAGCGGGCGACGGATTTCACTTCGACGCAGACAAGGGGTGTGAATTTGTATTGGAAGAAGAAAATCTCGGAAGGATTCCAAGACTAAATGGCCGATTTTATCAGGGTGGCGCATCGCGGCAGCTCCGGCTCCTACCCGGAGAACACGCGCGTGGCGCTCGAAAAAGCGCTCGAGACCGGCGTCGAGATGGTCGAGGTGGACTGCCGGCTCTCGAAGGACGGCCACGTGGTCGTCATCCACGACGAGCGGCTCGAGCGCACCGCGCGCGCCAAGGGCTACGTCCGCTCGAAGAACTTAAAAGAGTTAAAAAAGCTCGACCTGGGCTCGTGGTTCAAAAAGTCTTTCAAGGGCGAGCGGATTCTCACCCTGGAAGAGGCCCTGGGAATTCTCGACGGTCGGGTGGACGTCAATCTCGACATCAAATGGGACAAGCAGGGGGCGCTCGGCATCGAGCTCAAGCTCCTGTTCATTTTGAGCCACTACGGCTATTTGGAGCGCGCGGTTTTTTCGTCCTTCGACCACCGGGTGCTCCGGCGGCTCCGCGAGCTGGCGCCCGATATCCGCATCGGCGTTCTCCACGGCGCGGGGATGAAGGAAAATCCGTTCCAGCTCGCGCGGGAGATCGGCGCCGAAGCGCTGCACGTGGAAAAAGAGCTGGCGACGCCGCCGCTTATCGAGCGCGCCGCCGACCTCGGCCTGAAGACCCTGGTCTGGACGGTCAACGAAGTGGCCGAGATGGAGAAGTTCCTGGCGCTCGGCGTGGACGGGCTCTTCTCGGACTTTCCCGAAAAATTCTGGAAGGTGCGGCCGAAAAGGAAGTAGCTCCTTCCCGCCAGGGGGCGGCGGTCGCGCTCGAAACCCCTAAATCAGCTTGACTTGGCGGACAAATCAGCTAAAATTGCCTCTTTAAGGAATACGGGTTACCGGTGAGTGGGGGTGATCCTACTAAATGACGGGAATAAGAGTCAGAGACAACGAATCCATCGAAAGCGCCATCCGGCGCTTTAAAAAGCTGTGCGAGAAGGCCGGCATCCTGGCCGAGCTGCGTAAGCGCGAGCATTACGAAAAGCCCAGCGTCAAGCGCAAGAAGAAGGCCATCGCGGCGAAGAAGAGAGCCTTGCGGCGCGCCCGGAGCCATTACTTTTAAAGCTCGCGCGCCGGCGCCGCGTGTACGGGAGTGGGACTCAAAGCTGAAATTCAAGACGGGATGAAAGCCGCCATGAAGAGCGGCGACCGGGTCGTTCTCTCGACGCTCCGCCTTTTGTTGTCGGCGCTCCACAACGAAGAGATCAAGCTGCACCGCGAGCTCAGCACGGAAGAGATCCAGAAAACCGTAGCCACTCTTTGCAAGCAGAGGCAGGAGTCGATCGAGTTCTTCCGCAAGGGCGGAAGGACCGATCTGCTCCGGCAGGAAGAGGCGGAGCTCGGGGTTCTCCGCGGTTTTCTGCCCGCGGCCATGAGCGAGGAAGAGGTGCGCGCCGCGATCCAAAGCTCCATCGAAGAGGTCGGCGCGAAGGGAATTCAGGACCTGGGGCGGGTGATGAAGCAGGTGATGCCCAAGGTTTCGGGCCGGTCCGACGGCAAGCAGGTCAGCGACCTGGTCAAACAGATGTTGAGCGGTTAGACAAAGCGCGATTTTCGACCCGGTGGCGCCGCGAGCGCGCCGGCTGTGCGTTGGACACCTCGCCCTGTGAATACCGTCGATCTGATCCTGCTCACCCTGCTCGGGCTCTTCGCTCTGCGGGGCTTCTTCCGGGGATTGTTCCGCGAAATCTTTTCCCTCCTGGGACTTTTTTTGGGCCTCATGGTGGCGGCGCGCTACGACGAGCGCGTCGCGGCCTTGTGGGCGGAAAGCTGGAAGCATTCCTTCCTCCTTCTAAGGGCCGCGACCTTCGCGGCCCTTTTCTTTTTCACCTATTTCGGCTTAAATCTCATCGGCTGGCTGCTCCATCGCTCCGCGCCGCTCTTGTTCCTGCAAGGAATCAACCGCGTCGGCGGCGCCGTCGTGGGGATGGGGAAGGGGGCCGCGCTCATGGCGCTGGCGATTTTTTTTCTCGCTGCGACGCCGTTGATGCCGCAGAGGGCGCAGGAAAACATCGGCCGCTCCTATCTCGCCGGCGTCTTCCAGCGCCTGGCCGTGGAGCTCGTCGCGCTCGGCAAGTCCCGGCTTCTGGGGCCGGCCGGACCGGAGGCGGGCGGCCGCCGGGCTGAAAAACCGCCGCGCAAGATGCCGGCAAAAATACTTAGATTCGCCGCATGATCCCGGAAGATAAAATCGCCCAGATCCGCGACCGCGCCTCCATCGTGGAGGTGGTCTCGGACTACTTGACGCTCAAAAAAGCCGGCCGCAACCACATGGGCCTCTGCCCTTTCCATTCGGAAAAAACGCCTTCGTTCACGGTCAACGAGGAAAAGGGCATCTTTCGCTGTTTCGGCTGCGGCGCGGGCGGCAGCGTCTTTCATTTCCTGATGCAATACGATCATCTCACTTTTCCCGAGGCGGTCGAGCGGATCGGCAAGCGCTACGGCATCGAGGTCGAGCGGATCCAGGCGCCGGGGGCGAAGCGGGCGGCGGAAGAGCGCGAGTCGCTCTTCCGGCTGAACGAGCGCGCGGCCGGCTATTTTCAGGAGCTTCTCTACGGCCCGGGCGAAGGGAAGCGCGCGTTCGAGTATCTCAAGTCGCGCGGGGTGGACGACCGCACGGCGCGCCGCTTTGTCGTCGGCTACGCGGCGCAGTCGGGCCCGGGCCTGGCCGGTTTTTTTAAAAAAGAAGGGCTCTCGCTCAAGGACGCGGTGCGCCTCGGCCTGGTGAGCGACCGGGGCGGGGAGCGCTACGGGGAGAAGTTTTTCGGCCGCCTCATGTTCCCGATCGCCGACGCCGGCGGCCGGATCGTGGGCTTCGGCGGCAGAGTGCTCGGGCAGGGCATGCCCAAGTATTTGAACTCCTCCGAGACGCCGCTGTTTCGCAAGCACGCCACGCTCTACGGCCTGTTCCAGGCCAAGGAAGCGATCCGCGAGAAAGACCGCGTGGTCGTCGTCGAAGGCTATCTCGACGTGGTCGCGCTCGCGCAGTTCGGCGTCGCCGACGCGGTGGCGACGCTCGGCACCGCGCTCACCCCGGACCACGTGCGCGTCCTCGGCCGCTACACGAAAAACATCATCGCGCTGTTCGACGGCGACCAGGCGGGCCGCAAGGCGGCGTCCCGGAGCTTCGAGATCTTTATCGAGGGCGGCCTGCTGGGGCGGGGCGCCTTCCTGCCCAAGGACGAAGATCCCGATACCTTTGTCCGCTCGCAAGGCAAGGAGGCGTTGGAGAAGCTGCTCGGCGAGGCGGTTCCCCTTGCGGATTTCTTCTTTACCTGGTTAGAAGAGAGCTACGGTTTAAGCTTGGAGGGAAAGAGCCGCATCGCCCAGGAAATCAACCGGGTTTTGGCGAAAGTGCGGAATCCTTTGGAAGCCGATTTGCTGGTCCGGCGCGCGGTCGATACGTTGCATATCCGGGAGAGCCTGCTGCGCGCGCCGCTCGGCCAGGGCGAGACGCGGCGGCCGGCCGCTCCGGAGCCGGCGCGGTCGGGTCCGAGCGAGCCGGCGAAGGACGCCGCCGAGCGCTCCCTGATCGGGCTCCTGCTCCGGTTTCCCGCCATGGTCGAACGATTCGAGCGGCTCGATCGGGATACGGCGATCGAAAGCCTGGTGAGTCCCGGATGCTACGACGTGCTCCGGGAGATTCTCTCCGAGTGGCGCAAGGGAAACAAAGTGGACGGCGCGGGGCTCGCCGAAAGGCTTTCGGGGCGGGCGGCGGAAATCGCCGGCTTGATGCTGGAAGGAGATACGATCGAGGAAGAAGAGGCGGGAAAGATGATGGGGGATCTGCTCGCTCACCTGCAGCTGCGGCATTTGAAGCACCGGGAGCGAGACATCTGGCGAGCGATACAGATCGCCGAAGAGAAAAAGGACGAGAAGACCAAAAACGAAAGGATGCTTGAATGGCAAGAGGTCGTCCAAAGAGAGCGACAGCTAACGCGCCTGCGGTCCGCCCCCAGGACCGAAACGCGGTAAGCGCCCAGAAAGAACCCTCCTCCGGTCCGGTGGTCCAGAAAAAGGACATCAAGGAGGTCAAGAAGCTTATCGACCTCGGCAAGGAGAAGGGCTACCTGACCTACGACGAGGTCAACGACATGCTCCCGGCCGACATCGTCTCGCCGGACCAGATCGACGACGTCATGTCGCTCTTCGGCGAGATGGACATCGAAGTCGTCGACGCCAACCAGAGGGTGAGCCTCGCCGGCCAGGCCGAAGAGCTGGCGGAGGAGGAAGAGGAAGAAAAAGAGATCGAAGTCGAGGTGGACGGGGACATGGCCGGCAAGACCGGCGACCCGGTCCGCATGTACCTGCGGGAAATGGGCACGGTCTCGCTCTTAAGCCGCGAGGGCGAGGTCGAGATCGCCAAGAAAATCGAGCAGGGGGAAAAACAGGTCATCGAGGAAGTGCTCACCAGCCCGCTCGCGCTCAGCTACGTGCTCGACCTCGGGAAAAAGCTCGCCGAGCATGAAATCCGGGTGCGCGAGATCATCAAGGAAGAGGGCGAGGAGGAAACGGACTTTCTCGAAGACGAGGAAGTGCACGAGAAGAAGCTGCTCGATCAGATCGGCAGGATCCGCCGGGTGGCGCGCGAGCGCGATAAACTCAGGAACAAAGTCTCCGCCAAGAGCCTCTCGGCGCGCAAGAAGAAGGCCCTCGAGGAGTCGCTCGCCAGGCAGCAGGAGAAGGTCATCGACAGTCTCAAGGCCCTGCAGCTGAACCGCCGACAGACCGAGGCGATCGTCGAGGGGTTGAAAAAGGCGATGGACCAGGTCCGGACGATGGACCGAAAAATCGCCGAGTTCGAGCGCAAGACCGGCAAGGCGTACCAGACGATTCTCAAGATCATTCCCACCAACGAGGGTAAAAAGGCCTGGCAGCGCGCCATCGGATCGCTCCGCATGGGCCACGAGGCGATCGAGAACATGGTCGAAGCGATCCGCGGCTCCCGGCGCGACGTGCGCCGGATCGAAAAAGAGCTGGAGATGCCGGCCGAGGAGATCCGCCGGCGCGTGCGGTCGATCGTCGACGGCGAGACCCGGGCCAACATCGCCAAGAAAGAGCTGATCGAGGCGAACCTCCGCCTGGTCGTGAGCATCGCGAAAAAATACACCAACCGCGGGCTCCAGTTTCTCGACCTGATCCAGGAAGGGAACATCGGCCTGATGAAGGCGGTGGACAAGTTCGAGTACCAGCGGGGATACAAGTTTTCGACCTACGCGACCTGGTGGATCCGCCAGGCGATCACGCGCGCGATCGCCGACCAGGCGCGCACCATCCGCATCCCGGTGCACATGATCGAGACGATCAACAAGCTGATCCGCACCTCGCGCTATCTCGTCCAGGAGATCGGCCGCGAGCCGACGCCGGAAGAGATCGCCTCGAAGATGGAGATCCCGCTCGACAAGGTGCGCAAGGTCTTGAAGATCGCCAAGGAGCCGATCTCCCTCGAGACGCCGGTCGGCGAGGAGGAGGACAGCCATTTGGGGGATTTCATCGAGGACAAGCGGATCATGACGCCCTCCGACGCGGTCGTCAACATCAACCTGCAAGAGCAGACGCGCAAGGTCCTGGCGACGCTCACGCCGCGCGAGGAGCAGGTGCTCCGCATGCGGTTCGGCATCGGCGAGAAGTCCGACCACACGCTCGAAGAGGTCGGGCAGAAGTTCACCGTCACGCGCGAGCGCATCCGGCAGATCGAAGCCAAGGCGCTGCGCAAGCTCCGGCATCCGAGCCGAAGTAAGCGGCTCAAGAGTTTCATGGAAAGCTGAGTTTCAAGTCTCGCGTTTCGAGTTTCAAGTTTTGGAAAGCCCGCCTAGAAACCCGCACTCGAAACTTGCAACTTGCCCCCCGCGGGCCCATAGCTCAGCTGGTTAGAGCTACCGGCTCATAACCGGTCGGTCCCTGGTTCGAATCCAGGTGGGCCCACTTTTTTTCTTCCTTAGGTCATTTCAGCTACATCGCCCCGGATATATTCCGGTAGTGCTTTTCGTCAATCGCCACCGAGGTCCGCAATATTCGGCAAGCCGCTTGATATTGTCTATTGCTCACTCCGGCTGAAATAAGCCATACTCGCGACATCTCGCAGTTGCTCTAATCAGAAAGGAAAGTGAATGAATCTAAATCAGATCGACGTTAAGAAAACGGCTATCCTCTTTTTCGACATTCTGAACGGCTACTACCATGAGGCCAGTGAGACGAACAAGGCCCGCAAAAAACCGATGGTGGAGGGCGCGGTGCGCGTGATGAAGGCGGGACGCGGGGCCGGAATCCCGATCTTTTTTGCCAAGGGCAACCATCGCGCCGACGGCGCCACAGCGAGCCCGATTCTCACCGATACCAGGATCGACCTCAAGCCCTGGCCTGACGGCGTGGTTGTCAAGGAGAAGCCGGTCGCCTTGCAGGGGGGAAGCGGATCGGACGTCATTCCGGAGCTCGATCCCCGCCCGGACGACTACTACATCCCCAAATACCGGTGGAGCGCCTTCTACCAAACCTATCTCGACCTGGCCCTGCGCACAGCCAAAATCGATACTCTCATCGTCTCAGGCGGTTCGACCGATGTGGGATTGGCGGCGACGGTTTTCGCCGGCAGGGACTTGGACTACAACATGATCGTGGTGCGCGACGCCTGCGCCACGATCCACGACCAGCGCGCCCATGACGCATTCATGGATCTGATCTTTCCGCGAATGTGTCGCGTTCGGACAACCGATCAACTGCTGCAGATGATCCAAGAGGCGGGCGGCAGATAAAAAATATCGGCCTTTTCACACGATAGAACCCTAGGAGGCGCTTCGATGAAGCCGATCCGCGAGGGATTCAAGTTCTTTCTCATTGCCGTCTGTTCCTCACTTGCGCTGCCGCAACAGGTCCGCGGGGACGTGGAGGCTCTTCTAAGCGAAATCAACCGCAGGCCTTCCGAGGAGCGCATCAAAGCGCTGACCGAGGGCGCCAGGAAGGAGGGCGTGGCCTACTATTTCGGCTCTTCGGGCTCCAGCGATATCGGGGAGCTTCTGAAAGGGTTCAGCAAAAATTACCCCTTCGTCGACGTGCGCTATACAAGATTGGGCGGGCCTTCGGCCGTCAGCAAAATCACCACGGAGCACCGGGCGGGCGTATTCAACGTCGACGTGATCTCGGTGCGGGGAACGCTTTTTCCGGAGCTCATAAGCAGCAAGGTCGTTGCGAAGTACAAAAGTCCGATGGTGCCTTTTTTGCGCAAGGGCTATTTCGATGCGGAAGGCTATCTGTCCGGCTATTATGCGACCGGCTACACGATGGTTTACAACACGACCAACGTTAAGCCCGGCGAGGTGCCGAGATCGTTCGAAGACCTGCTGAATCCGAGGTGGAAGGGAAGGCTGGTCATGGATAAGGAAGAATATGACTGGCTCGCGGGGATGATCGATGTGATGGGTGAGAACAAGGCGACCGCCTTTTTCAAGAGATTGGTGGTGGAGCAGGGGCTTCAGTTTAAAAGGGGGCACGCTCTCATCACTCAGCTGGTCGCCGCCGGCGAGCACGACCTCCTCATCGACGGGTATGTGCACAGCGCGGCCCAATTCAAGATGAAGGGCGCGCCGATTAATTTTGTTTTTATGAATCCTACGGTCGTGAAGCCTCCAAGCAGCATCGGGATCGCCTCGAGAGCGCCGCATCCTTATGCCGCCGCCTTGTTGGCGGATTATCATTTGTCGAAGGAGGCCCAGGAAATTCTGGCGCAGAAGCAGTTCTACTGGACCTCGCGGCGAGACGTGAAGTGGGCAACGGAACCCGGCACCGAGCTGCACGTCGTTTCGCCGCTGGAGTGGGGCGGCGGAAAATACAACTACGTCAGCGAGTTGTTCAGGAAGATCGTCGGTGGTTAGTTTGCGGCGGTCTTGAAGGATGAGATACCAGACTCATAAAATCCCGGCGCAAGCCTCCATCTAATCCAGCTCCGAAATAGCCTCGCGACAGCCTCATCTTTTCTTTAGCTCCGCGGCGTGATAAATCACGCACTCGAACGGAGCAATAACGATGGACGCGAGCGCATGGAAAAATTGGCTGGGGGAAGTGGTGCGCGACGTGATGCGGGCGCCGGAGTTCGACAACTATTTCTCCGTCAAGCTGACCCGGGCGCGGGCTCAGGTCATGCTCACGCAGCACGGTCTTTTCAGCCGCCATCGGCGCGACTGCTGGGCCTATGTGTCCGGCAATTGCCCGGAGCTTTCGATCAAGCGGAAAATCCT
>DASWFA010000548.1:0-4690 GCA_036394475.1 Binatia bacterium | reverse complement strand
GGCGAATGGCTCCGCCGGTCTAAGCGGCGAGAAACCTGCCGGTGAGCTTTTCAAATTCCGCCGCCGCGTCCCACTGCGCGAGGTGCTTCGCGTTGTCGAGCAGGTGGAGGTCGAGGGCGGGATAACGCTCTTTCAGCGCGGCGGCGCGCGCCGCCGCGGAGCCCCGGTCCTGTTTGCCGTACATCAGCAACAGCGGCACCGGGAGCTGGTGCAGCCGCTCCCAGATCGGGGCGGCTTCCTTGCCGCCGCCGCGCGGCGCCTTGCCGCGCTCCAGGAAGGCTTGAAAGTTTTTGCCCAGGCTCATGCGGTGGCGCAGCGCCAAAGCCTCCGGCGTGATCAGCGCGTGGTGAAATAAATTTTGCTCCAGCAGCGCCCGGCTGTCTTCGATCGTCGGCTCGGCGCCGCCGCCTTCTTCGCCCTCGCCCGCTTTGGCGCCCTGGGCGAGCGGCGGCAGCAGGCTGCCGGTGCCGAGCACGACGACTTTGGCGACGCGCTCGGTCTGGTCGAAGGCGAGGCCGACCGCCATCGCGCCGGCCTGGGAGTGGCCGACGAGGGCGGCTTTTTTTATTCCCAGCGCGTCCATGAGCTGGATGATAAAGCGGCGCCGGTAGGCGACCGTGTAGTCCTTCGGGTTGTCGGTCCCGCCGAAGCCCGGCTGATCGAAGGCGAGGACGCGCAGCCCGTGCGCCGCGAGCGGCGCGAGGTTCGGCTCGAACACGTCCGCCGACGATCCCAGCGAGGCGCCGTGGAGCAGCAAAGCCGCCGGGCCGCTTCCTTCTTCGAGGTAGCGCGTCTTGAGGCCGTCGACCTGAGCGAATTTCTCCGTCATAAATGACTCCTGCGGTTATATTGCTTTACTTCGCCTGCGCCGCCCGGGGCGAGCGCAGCTCGTCGACGAGCGAGAGGTCCATGTGCTTCAGCGGCGGCACGGCGGCGAAGCGCGGATCGTCGTAGGCCATGGTCCTGAGCACGTTGCGGATGCCCTCTTCGGACGGGTAGAGGTCGGGCTGGGCGTGCGACTTGAGCGCGTTGTAGGCGTAATCGAGCACCTCGCGGTCCTGCAGGCGAAACACCCGGGCCATGATCTGGATCGACTCGTCCTTGTTGTTGATCAAATACCTGACCGCCTCCGAGTAGCCGGCGAGAAACGCCCTGACCCCCTCGCGGTTCTTGGCGAGATGGGACCTCCGCGTCGTGATCAGCCCCTTGGTATAGGGCATCGCGACCGGAATCACCTGGAGTCCCAGCTTCTCGGCCCGCTTGGCGAACTCGGGCGCGGCCGGCGCCGCGTCGATCTTTCCGGCGGCCAGCATGTTGAGGCGCGCCGCCGAGCTGCCGATAAAAATGATCTCGGCGTCCTTCGCGGCGTCGAGGCCCTCGCGCGCGAGCATCAGCTTCAGGAACAGGTGGCTCTTGTCGAGCATGCCGCCGGCCGCGAGCCGCTTGCCTTTCAGCTCCTTCAGCGAGGAGATTTTTTCCCGCGTGACGAGATCGTACGGCGAGGAGTCGTCCCAGGAGCCGAGCCCGACGATGTCGCCGCCCTGCTCGCCGACGAAGAACAGCTCGGGGGAAGAGCCGTTGATGAACTCCGTGCTGCCCGAGAGCAGGGCGTTCACGTTCACCCGGCCGTTGGGGATGACGATCGGCTGGACGTTCAGATTGCGCCTGGCGAAGAGCCCCTTTTGAATGCCGATATGAATCGAGATGGCGCTGGTCTGGCTCGCGGGCACGCCGACGCGCACGGCGACCTGGGCCCACGACGGCTCCCAGAACCCGAGCGGCAGGGCCAGGCAGGCGGCGATGGCGATCCTCATCGCGCTAGGCGTCCGTGATGTCGATCAGCACCCCGTCCAGATCGGCCAGATGATGTTTGCCGAAGGGACATTTCTCGAAGAGCCTGAGCCGCGCCGACCCTTCCGGCCCGGCGCCGACGGGGCTCGGGGTGAGGCGGGGGTTCCGCCCGATCAGCTCCTGGAGATCCTTCTTGAATCCCTCGACGCTCTCGACCTTGAAGCCGATGTGCTCGAGCGCGGGCCGCTCGATGCCCGAGCCCTGGTAGTCGTTGATGTTCCACGGCATGATGACCAGCGTCACCCGGCCGTCGGATAGATAATAGTTGGGATCGCCCGCCGGCCGCTCCATCGGGTTGAGCTCGAACAGCTCCACGTAGAATTGCGCCAGCGCCTCCGGCATGACGGTCCGCAGGGCGAAATGGTTGATGTAGCGCTCCTGCTTCCAGTCGCCGTCCTCGTATACGTCGCGGCGGTTCTCCATGCCTTTTTGCGAGAGGTCGAAGACGTTGCCCGCCGGGTCGTGCGTGCTGAGTCCGGCGAAGGGCCGGTTGCCCGGCCGCTTGAGCACGTTGACCGCCGGGTATTTCGCCTTCATCCGTGCCAGCACGGTTTCGACGTTGTCCACTTCGAAGCCGAAGTGGTCGAAGCCCGCCTGCCGGCCCGCGCGGCGCGGGTTGATGTTGAGGCCGACGTAGCCGTCGCCCACGACCACCGCGCTTTCGGGCTTGGCCCTGGGGGAAGTCCTCAGCTTGAACGCCGCCTCGTAAAACCTTCCCATCAGCGCGTAGTTCTCGCTGGCGATCGCCATGTGTTTGATGTGTGCCGACATTTGAGCCTCCTGTCCAGCGACTCCGTATCGCTTACGATTCTCCCTCAGAGCCCGGCCGGCGTCAAGCGCTTTCACGATAGGCTTGCGAGTCTTCCAAACATAAAAAAAGCTTGGAACGGAGAGCGAAATCTGGCATACAGAAGCGAATCTCTTGTCTGTCCGGGCGTCTCTGTTAAGATCGGGAGCGGGAGGCTAGTTGGGGTTATTCTTCAAAGGATTCATCATCGGCATGATCGTGGCCGTGCCGATCGGGCCCATCGGCCTCCTCTGCGTCAACCGCACACTTTCCAAAGGACCGGCCTACGGCCTGGCCTCGGGGCTGGGCGTGGCGACCGCCGACGCCATTTCGGGCGGCATCGTCGTGCTGGGGTTGACGCTGGTCTCCACGTTTCTGATCGACGAGCAGATGTGGCTCCGGCTGATCGGCGGATTGTTTCTCTGCTATCTCGGACTCACGATTTTCTTCACCGAGCCTTCCGAGCGGGCGGCCGCGGACCACGAAAGGAATCTCCTGAGCGCCTACGCCTCGACGTTTCTCCTCACGTTCAGCAACCCGCTGACGCTGCTTTCCTTCGTGGCGATTTACGCCGGCTGGGGCGTGGAGGATTTGAGCGAGCATCACCTGATGGCCGCGGTGCTGACCGCGGGCATTTTCTGCGGCTCGGCGAGCTGGTGGGTGGTCTTGAGCATGGGCGTGCCGGTGGTCCGGCTGATGTTCACGCACGAAGGGCTCCGCTGGGTGCACCGCGTCTCGGGCGCGATCATCGCGGGCTTCGGCTTCATCGTCCTGCTGAGCCTGCTGCAAACGCTCGGGTGATGAAAGAGCGCGAGCGATGGAAACCGCTCAGGCAGAGAAAGCGCAGAGCGCCGCCGCGGCGATTCCGGCGGGAGTGAATCTCTCGCTGGCGGCGGCCCACCTGCTCGTCAACGTTTACCAGTTGTTTCTCCTGCCCCTGTTTTTCCTCCCCGCGAGCCGGTGGTGGGCGCTGACCCTGCTGCCGCTGGCGCTCCTCAACAACCCCTCCTGGAGCCTCGTCCACGAAGCGATTCACGAGATGTTCCATCCCTCGCGCCGGGTGAACCGCGCCGCCGGCAGGACGCTGGCGCTCTTTTTCGGCGCGCCGTTCCTGGTGCTGCGCCTGAGCCATCTGCTGCACCACAAGCTGAACCGCTCTCTCGTCGAAGCGACGGAGGTGTACGCGCCGGAAAAAACTTCCAAGGCGCGCGCCGCGGCCGGCTATTTCGCGCATATCTTCGGCGGCCTCTATCTCCTGGAGCTCGCGAGCCCGTTGATGTTTTTTCTGCCGCGCTTCGCGCTCCGGCGCCTGGAGCGGCGCTACTTCACCGGCGCGGACCTGCCCGGCAACCTGATGCGGGGGCTGATGCGCGACGCCGCCGTGACCGAGATGCGGCTGGATGGCGCGCTCATTCTAATTTTATTCGGCGCGAGCGCGGTTTGCTACGGCGCCTGGTGGCCGTGCCTCGCGGGCGCGCTTTTCGCGCGCGCCTTCCTGATCTCTTTTCTCGACAACGTCTACCATTACGCCACGCCGGTGAACGACACCTTCTACGCGCGGAACCTGTCGCTCGCGCGCCCGCTTTCCGCCGGGCTGCTGCATTTCAACCTCCACGGCGTGCACCACAGGAACCCGGCGATTCCGTGGATCGGGCTGCCCGCCGCGTTCCGGCGGCAGGCGCTCGAATGCGACGGCGGTTATTTTTCCGCGGCGCTGGGACAATTGAACGGCCCGATCCCGGAGTCCCGGCTCTCGCGATGAGGCGACGGCGTGAAAGGCCCCTCACCTTTATCCTCTCCCCGAAGGGGCGGGGAGGAGAAAGAGAAAGAAGTCCGTCGATGGTTTCGATATCGGGAGAAGACAAAACCCTCGCCCCGTTTCGGGGAGAGGGAAGGGTGAGGGGAAATGACTGAACCGACCGACAACCGGAAATTGCGCGTCGGGGTGATCGGCGGCGGCTACGGGCGGAATCATATCCTGGCCTACCAGGCGAGCGGCGTGGAAGTCGCCGCGTTCTGCCAGCGGTCGCAGGCGGCCGCGGACAAAATCGC
>DASWFA010000547.1:0-1638 GCA_036394475.1 Binatia bacterium | reverse complement strand
GGGCCGCCATGAGCGCCAGCAAGGCGTAGCCGGCCGCCAGCTCGGGCCCGCCGAGATAGGCGACCAGCGCCGTCGCCAGAGCGAGGAGCGCGGTCGCCCGGACCGGCCCGTATCTCAGCCCGAAGGCGAGCGCGGGCTGCGGCACGAGCGGAATCAGCAGCATGCCGCCGAGCGGAACCAGCGCGGCGACCAGCGCCAGCAGCACCGTGGAAGCGAGCGCCAGCAGAAAATTCTTGGCGACCTGAAAACTCATATCCATAAGGATCCGCGGATCCGCCCCGGTTCAGCTTTTGACCGTGGTGAAGGGCAGGAGGGCCACGCTGCGCGCCCTTTTGATCGCCGCCGTGAGAAGCCGCTGGTGGCGGGCGCAGGTGCCGGTGATGCGGCTGGGCGTGATCTTGCCTCTTTCCGTGACGAAGTTGGTGAGCAGCCGGACGTCCTTGTAATCGATCCGGATCTGCCGGTCGGCGCAAAAACGGCAGACCTTGCGCCGCATCATGGGCCGGCGCCGGCCGCCGCCGCTTTCCCGGTCTCTGCCGCCGCCTTTGTCTTCGTCCGACCGTTCTCGCATCGGTCTCTGATAGGGTCCTGGTTGAGCCATTTTTTAATTCACCTCGCGCCTGTTAGATCGGTAAATCTTCCTCGTGACCGGACGTGGGGGCGCCGCCCGTATCCATGAACTGGACCGTCGCCGCCACGACTTCGTACTTGCTTCGCCTCTGCCCTTCCGGGGTTTCCCAGCGCCTCTGCGTCAGCCGGCCGTCCACCAGGACCCGGGAGCCCCGGTGGAGATGCTCTTTGACGTTCTCCGCGGAGCGGCCGAAAACCACGACGTCGATGTAGCAGACCTCTTCCTTGAGCTCGTCGTGGACGCGGTACTTGTGCTGCGCGGCCAGGGGGAATTCGCAAACGGCCAGTCCTGCGGGAGTGTAGCGAAGTTCGGGATCGCGGGTCAGGTTGCCCATCAGGATAACCTTGTTGTACTCCGCCATCGGCGCTTCATCCTGGGGTTGAGTCAGGTTTGCGGCTCGGCCTTCGCCACGTCCTCCTCGCTCTTCTTGGCGGCGGGGCCGTCCTTCGGCGCCGCCGGGGCGACGGGCAGCATGCTCTCGTCGACGCGCACCGTGAGGTAGCGCAGCACCCCGTCGGTGAGCTTCAGCGTGCGCTCGAGCTCGTCCACCGCGCGGGCGCTGGAGCGGTACTGGAGCAGCGTGTAAATGCCCTTGTGCTGCTTCTCGATCCGGTAAGCGAGGTCCTTGAGGCCCCATTCTTCCAGATGCGCCACGGTCCCGCCCTGGTCCTCGACGACTTTTTTGAGTCGTTCGATAAATTCCTTCACGACTCCGCCCCGGTCGGGATGGAGGATGAACATGGTTTCGTAGAGTGTCACGTCGCTTTTTATCTCCTGAAAGTAGTATTTGAAAGGCTTATCATAAGCCCCCGGCCATTACAATTGAGCCGAATATCATCCGGCCCGGTTGAACTTTTCCATCGCCCGGACCGGCCCCTCGTCCAGCAGGCACAGGACCGCCTCGGCCGCGCGCGCGACCACCTCGTCGAGCCCCGCCTTTTCCTCCGGGGTAAACCGCTGCAGGACGAAATCGGCGGGCTCGACCCCCGGCGGCGGGCGGCCGATGC
>DASWFA010000546.1:0-4085 GCA_036394475.1 Binatia bacterium | reverse complement strand
CTTTTTCTCCCCGGATCATTACGCGCTCCTACTGCACCCGCATCTCGGCGGACTTCGTCAGCGTCCACGAGCTGGATAGCCAGGAATAGCTGAACATCGTCGTCAGCGTCGAGGTCGCGATGACCCGGACGTAAATGAGCTGGGTGTCGCCCACGCATTGGTCGGCTGGAATGGGAAAATTCGTGTTCTTCGTGCTCGTCGGGTCGCCGCCGCAGCGCCAGTAGCGGTCGGCGGTCGTCACCTGCGCGGTGGTCAAGCCGATGTTCGAGCCGGTGGCCACCGCCGCCGCCTTGATGTTGCCGGCGATGGTGGCGAAGGCCGTGGGGTCCGCCGAAACGACGTCCTGGGAAATTCCATACTGCGCGCCGGCCCGTACCGCTTGGGTCAGCGTCATGCCGAAATAAAAGACCCGCCCGAAATCGATCGTGGGCATGAGGAGGAGAGCGAACAACGGCAGCATCAAGGCGAATTCCGCCAGCGCCTGCCCCTTTTCCGAGTCTCGGTTCATTCCGTAATGTGCGAGTGGCCGTGTTTTTTGACGGATTTAGTAGGATTACCGAACTGGGCCTGGCCCGCGATGCTTATCGTATCGGCGACGAGGGTGGTGGAAGGCGCTGTCACGCAGCCGGCGGCGCTGTACGAGATCTGGGCGCTTGGAATATAGACGATTCCGTTGATCGCCTTACATCCCTCCCCTGAAGGGCTTTTGATATCCGTTGGATTGGTATTGCCCGGCGCCTCGTAAAAGACAATCCCCGCATAAGTTCCGGCGTCCGGCGCCGAGAGAGTCACGGTTCCTTTTCCGGCTATGCTGATACCGCCGCTGGCGATAAAAAAAACCACCTTGTCGCCCGAAACGGTTTTCCCGGTACCAGGCTTTAGGGTCACGCAGACCAGTGTCGGCGCCGTGCCCGTGCAGCCGGGGCCCGAGCCCTTGATATAATAGGTGCCTGGATTAAACGTGGCCGAACTGACATTGATCGAGCAGTAAGGAGCGCTCGGAATGTTTGGATTGATCGAGCCGCTTCCCGGCGCTTCGACGCACGCTCCGAGGCTCGGCGCCGACAGCCCCGCCAGCGGATCGGGGAGCGCGAATGCGCCTCCGGTCGGCGTTGGGGAGAATGGACCCTTGCCGGTGGCCGCTCCGACAACATCGATGGTTTTTGCCGTGACCGAACCGGAGGCTGACATCGCGGAGGAGCTCGACGAACGGACGTAAATGCCGCAGCCCGGCGCGTCGATCGTTGCCGCACCGCCCACCGACAACCCGGGGCTGGCGGATGCATTCGTCGCCCAGATGCACTCGTCCAGCGCTCCCGAACCCGCCACGGCGCGGGCCTTGACCGTCGCGCTATCGACGCCGGTCGCGCCGACGAGCGAGAGCACGTTGATAAAAAAGGTCGGATTGGTCTGCTGGATGATCACCTCGACGTAATCGTCGCTGGTATAGGAGCCGCTCGTCGGCGGCGTGTTGACGAAGACCGTCGTTTTAGCGTCTTCGGCGAAGCCGTTGAGCTTCGCGTCGTCTTTCGCCGCCTTCGTGACCGAAACTGTCGTGCTGTTTGCGCTGTTCTTGTCCAGCGACCCCGCGAGCGCGGCGCTGTCGGCGGCGGTCTGCATGGTCCGTTTGAGATAGAAGAGGTAGCCGCTGTCGACCGCGACGCCCACCATGGCGACGAGCGGAATCAGCATGAGCGCGGTCAGGACAAGGATCTGCCCCCGCTGCGATTTTACGATTTTGACCATATCGGCGCCTCCGCCATTCGATTCACGCGACCTCGTTGAGCCTGGTCTCTATCAAGTCGTCCATCTCCGCGGATTCGGCGGAGGATATATCCAGAAAGTCTCCCGCTTCCGTGCGGGATTTGAAGATCGTTCCCTTCGGCAGCTCCAGGATGCTGTGGGCCCCGAGATAGAACCGGGTGGCGCGGTTCGGCGCCATCGCCGGCACGAGCGCGACGACCTTGTTCGCCCGGTCGATGAAGATGACGTCGATCGGAAACTTCATCCCGACGGTGTGCACGGCTTTTCCCGGCACGAGCCAGAGCGCCTCTTCGGGCCCGAGGTTTTTTCGCTTCAGCAGCCCCAGGAGGCGCGTCAGAAAGTTGTCGGCTTTTCTGACTTTGGTGGCGAGCCAGGTCTTCTTGTCCAGGTTGGTGATCGGCATATGTCAACGCCCCCCGACGACGGAGAATAGATTCATGAGGTTGATGACCGTGGACGCGAAGATGACCAGGAAAAGCGCCGGCAGGATGAACAGCGCGATGGGGAAGACGAGCTTGACCACCGCCTTTCGGACCGCTTCCTCGGCCTTTTGGCTCCGCTTTTCGCGCATCGTGGTCGCGTAGACCCGGAGCGAGCGGGCGACGCTGCCGCCGAGCTCCTCGGTCTGTATCAGGAAGGTCAGCAGTCCCCTCATCTCGTCCACGCCGACGCGGTCCGCCAGGCGCGCCATCGCCTCGCGGCGCGCCACGCCCGCCTGGATCTCGTGCGTCATCAATTGCAGCTCTTCGCCGATCAAAAGCCCCTGATCGGTTTGCTCCTTCGCCACGCGAACGAAAGCGGCGTCGAGCCCGAGTCCGGCCTCGACGCAGACGACGAGAAGGTCGAGCGTGTCGGGAAGCGCCTCCTGGATCGCCAGCGTGCGCGCGCCCGCCCTGCGCTGGAGATGAAATTTCGGCAGCAGATACCCGAGCCCGGCGAACGCGGCCACCGCCGTCACCATCTTGGGAAAAGGCGCGAGCGACAACATGGACAGGACGACGCCGAAGACGCCGAGGGCGGCGGCCAGAAAGAGACGGACCCCCCAGAAAATGCGCAGCGCGCGCTCCCAGGGGTAACCGGCGCGGTGGAGGAGCTGGCGCGACTTGGTGTATCGCGCCGGCAGCTCCTTGTCACCCAAAAAGAAATTCGCGATTTTCTCCCAGAAAGTATCCGCCGGTCCGGCCAGAAGGCGCACCGTGCCGGGCGTCTTGCCGGCGGCAATGGCGTCGAGCCGCTGCCCGACGACCTCGTGCTCAACGGCCGCGCGCGGGGCGAAAAGAATGTAGATCAGGCTCGCGACGAAGCCGAATATGCCGACGGCCATGAACAGTTCCATCATTCCGAGTCCTTAAATATGAATCCGCACGAGCTTGCGGAAGAAGAGAATTCCCAGAACTTCCATGACGCAGGCGCCGAGCAGCATCCCCTTTCCGACGGGGTTGTTCCACGTGGCCTGAAACAGCTTTGGATCCATGAGGAACATAAAGGCGGCTAAAACCGGCGGCAGAGAGGAGACGACCCACACGCTCATGCGGTTTTGCGCCGTCAGGCTCTTGATCTGCCTTTCGATGCGAAAGCGGTCGCGCACCACGTCGGCCAGCTTGGTGAGCAGCTCCGCGAGGCTGCCGCCGATCTCTTTCTGAACGGCCATCGCCGTCCCGAGAAGGCGCACCTCCGGGAGCGGCATCCGCCGCTGCAGCGCCTTCAGGGCGTCCGTCAGCGGGAGCCCGAGGTTCATTTCTTCCATGAAGACGGAAAATTCAGTGCCCATCGGATCGGGCATCTCCTTCGCGACGAAAACCATCGCCTGCGTCAGTCCCATTCCGGCCTTCAAGCCCTGGCTGATCAGATCCAGGCCGTCGGGCATCTGTTCTAAAAATCGCCGTAGACGTTTCTGGCTCAAGTACCTGGCGTAAACATAGGGAACGGCCGCGCCGCAGAGCCCGGCCAGAAAAGCGGCGGGGAAATCCCAGCCGAAAACCGTCAGCAGTGCGACAACGATCGCGCCGGTGAAACAGGAGAACAGGACGAACACGCCGGGCCGGACGTCCAGGTTCGCCCGTTCCAGGAGAACGGCGATTTTACGGATGGAGTCCGTCTCGTTGAGCGCGCTGTGCAGCCACGGGATCTCGCTGTAGGTCGCGTCCTTGAGCAGCGCGCGCACCTCCGTCTGCGATGCGTCGGGGCGGTCCAGGATCGCGCCGAGACGCTTGCGGATGCGGGCCTGCGGCGAGGTCTGGATCGCCGTGGCGAGAAAAATCGCCATCATGATCAAGCTGGCGCTCGCCAGGAAAACGAACAGGACGATAAAAAACAGGCTC
>DASWFA010000545.1:0-3547 GCA_036394475.1 Binatia bacterium | reverse complement strand
AAATATTACTCCCCTTCCGAATCGGGCGAGGAAAAAGCGATCAAGACGAGATTAAAGGATTGGGAAGAGAAAAAGCGCGGCAGGAAAGCCTGAGCCGCGCGACCTTTTGTTCTTGCCAAGGCCGTTTCGGTTATAGTAGTTTCGCTCTGGTCTTGCTCCGGGATTTGCGGTCCTGTCGGTGCTGGAGGCGGCCATGAATCGAAGAAATCCTCTGCTCGCTGGAGTGATCGCGCTCGTTCTCGGCGCGGCCGGGCAAATTCACGCCGCCGGCCCGGCGCCGGCCAAATCGATCGCGCTCGGCTTCGTCTCCGAAAAGCCGCCGGCGGAGGTCGAAGCGCACTTTCAAGACTTCATGCGCTATCTGGGGCAAAAGCTTGCCGTCGAAGCCAGGGTGGTCGCCGCCCCGACCGTGTCGCAGCTGACCAAGCTCCTGGACGAGAAAAAAGTGGATTTTTACATGGACAGCCCGTACCCGACCTACCTGGTCAATCGCCAGGGCGCGGCGCGGCTCCTGCTGCGGCGCTGGAAGAGCGGCATGGCGGAATACCACAGCATCCTCTTTGCGAAAAAAGACGGCCGGGTGAGCGGCTTCGCGGACCTCAAGGGAAAGATCGTCGCCTTCGAGGACCCCGGCTCGACATCGGCTTATTTTTTGCCGAAAGTCTTCCTGCTGAAAAAGGGATTGCAGCTCAAGGAAAAGGCCGCGCCCGAGAGCAAGCCTCCGCCCGGGGAGATCGGCTACATCTTTACCTATTCCACGGCCAAGACGGTGGACCTGGTGCTGTCGGACAAAGCCGCGGCGGGGGCTTTCAGCAACGACGACCACGACCGGCTCGACGAAAAGGCCAAAACGCAAATCGTCAAGCTGGGGGAAACCGAATCTGTTCCGCGAAGCCTCGTTTCGACTCGCAAGGACCTGGATCCCGGCATGGCGCAGCGGCTGAAAGAGACTTTATTGGCCATGCCGAACGACGAGGAGGGCAAAAAAATTCTCGCCCGGACCGACGGCACGACAAAATTCGATACTTTACCGGGCGGTGAGGAAGCGATGCGGCGCCGGCTCGTGGAGCTGTTCCGCCCGCGGGGGAAAAATTAAAAAGGATTATGAAAAAATATTCACAGTGGATTTTATTGGCCCTTGCCGCTTTATTATTCCTGGCGCCGGGAGAAAAGGCCTTCGGCCAGGCGCCGAAGACGATTTCGCTCGGCATCGTGTCTAAAAGGCCGCCGGCCCAGGTCGAGGGGCAGTTCCGCGACTTCGTGCGCTACGTCGCGCGGAAGCTCTCCCCGGCGACCGAAGGCAGAGTGGTCGCCGCGCCGACGGTTTGGAACCTCGAAAAGCAGCTCGAAGAAGAAAAAGTCGATTTCTACATGGACAGCCCCTACCCCACCTATCTCATCAACCGCCAGGGTGCGGCGCTGCCGCTGCTCCGGCAGTGGAAAGGCGGCGCGGCCGAATACCGCGGCATCCTGTTCGCCAGAAAAGACGGCGCGGCCGGCCTGCAGGACCTGCGCGGCCGGACCATCGCCATGGAAGATCCCGGCTCGACGTCGGCCTATTTTCTCCCCAAGGTCTTTCTCGCCGGCAAAGGCTTCAAGCTCGCCGAGAAGACTTCGCTCGACGCCGCCGTCAAGCCCGAGGAGATCGGCTACGTCTTTACCTATTCGGCGGTGAAAACCGCCGAGATGGTCCTGTCGCGGAAAGTCGTGGCCGGCGCCTTCAGCAACGAGGATTACGAGCGGCTGGACGCGAAGAAAAAAGCCGAGACGGTCGTTCTCGGCGAGACCGAGAACTTCCCGCGCCAGTTCGTCTCGATCCGGAAGGAATTGGACCCCGACCTGACCGCCCGGCTGCAGGACATCCTGCTCTCGATGCACCAGGACCCCGAAGGGCGCGCGATTTTGCAGAAGCTCGACAACACGACCAAGTTCGACGTAGCCCCGGGCGGCGAGCAGGCGGTGCGCTTCAAGCTTCAGGAAGTGTTCGGCCTGAAATAATCGAAGCGACGCGGCCGTCATGAGGAAAATTTTTATCGGAGCGCGCCGGCGGCTCGGCGCCGTCCGGGTCGCGCGCGGGATCTACCGCCGTCTGCCCTCCGGCAAGCGCTGCAAGGAATGCCTGGTCCCTTTTCTGGGGCTGTTTTCCGTCCCGTTTCGCCTGCTGCAGATCCGCCCCTCGCGCAAGAACCCGAGCCTCTGTACCCTCTGATACGAGCTGGCTCCCCCGGGCGGGGAGACGCGGGTCATCTCCATCCTGTTCGTGGACGTGCGCGGCTTTACCGCCCTGGCCGAGCAGCTGAGTCCGGCGGACGTGGCCGGGCGCCTCAATCGCTTTTACGCGGTCGCGGCCGAAGCGGTGTTTCGCCGCGACGGCACGGTCGACAAGCTGGTGGGCGATCAGGTCATGGCGTTCTTCGGCGCGCCGGTGCATGAGCACGACCACGCGCGGCGCGCGGTCGAGGCGGCTTTGGAAATCGTCGGCGGCGTCATGGGTGAAATAGGCGGCCTCCAGGTCGGCGGCGGCATCGCCACCGGCGAAGCCTTCGTCGGCAACGTCGGCGGCGGCGATGTGACCGACTATACGGCCCTCGGCGACACGGTCAACGTCGCCGCCCGCCTGCAAGGCGCCGCCGCGGCGGGAGAGATCCTGCTGAACGAAGAGTGCTACGCCGCGGTCGCGGCCGACTTCCCGGACGCGCCGAGGAGGGAATTGGAGTTGAAGGGGAAGAGTCTCGTCGTGGCGGCAAGGGTGATTTCACGGTGAGGAAAGAGTGAGCTTATTATCGAATACGCGCGCTCGGCAGTTCCGCATACCGGGGATCGTCATTATTCTCGCCGTCTTTATTTGCTTCGCCTTGGATGCGATGGCGGCGGATATCGACCGTCGAGCCAGAGTTGACGACGCAAGCATCAAACGGGACGTTGCCGCAAAGCTCGTACAGCTATTCCGCTCTCGACCGGCCGATCTCGATCAAATCTATGACGTCAAAACCGGCGTATTTAACAGCTACAAATTATTTCTCATTTCAGTGTACAACCGTGACCTGTTGGAAAAGTCTTTCATGCCGGATGGCGGAAGCCTGGGGATGTTCGCTTACGGAAAAGACAGACTGATTTATCTAAATCAGGGCGACAATCTGGAAATTCTTTGTGGGAGGAAAAACGGCGGCGCGAGAGTATCGATCCGGCCGATCTCGCGCAGGTCCTGATTTTGTGCAAGCTGTCCAGAGGCGCCACGCAGGCTCATTTGATAACAAGCGCTAGTGACATATTAGGCTATGAGAAAAACGATCGTGATCACCCTAGAGGTTATATCGTCAACAAAGCAAACTTATACAACTACGGGACTTCGATCGTCGCCCCGCATTGGGAAGATCGAGCCCGATCCAAAGATCTGGTATTTTTCGTTTTGTCGGGATGGATGCACGATATGCAAGAGCTGAGCAAAATCACGGCCTCTTTCGACAGAGCTTCGGCGAAGTTGTCGATAAGCAAGCAGGTCATTGAACCCAAGGTTTTCGAGAAGGTGCCTTCCATCGATTACTGA
>DASWFA010000544.1:0-3156 GCA_036394475.1 Binatia bacterium | reverse complement strand
GACCGGCTGCAGGACAGCGGCTATTTCCGCGCCAAGCTGGCCCAGGAGCGGCTCATCAAAACGTCGGGCATCCCTTACACGATCGTTCGGGCGACGCAGTTCCTCGAATTTCTCGGCGCGATCGCCGCCGCGGGCGCCGAGCCCAAACGCGTTCGCCTCTCGAACGCCAGCTTCCAGCCCATCGCCGCCGACGATGTGGCCAAGGCCGTGGCGGACGCCGCGCTCGGCTCGCCGGTGAGCGGTACGATCGAGATCGCGGGTCCCGAACGGCTGCCGATGAGCGAGTTCGTCGCGCGCTATCTCAAGGCGACCGACGACGCGCGGGAGGTCGCAAGCGATCCCCAGGCGCTCTATTTCGGAATTCGGCTCGACGATCGCTCGCTGGTGCCCGGCGATAATCCGCGCCTTGGGACAATCCGCTTCGACGAATGGATCCGCCAGCCCGGGGCACGATAGGGTCCTGGCAGCCGTTTAGATGATTTTGGGAAAGAAAAAAGGGGTCGGGAGTCTTTTCTGGCCGCCAGGCAACCTATGGGGAGTGAGCCGTGAGCAGTGAAGGGAGTTGGCCGCTGCCGCGAGGACGACGGCACCTTTTTCACTTTCCGTCATTCCCGCATGCTTTAAGCGGGAATCCAGAGTTTTTTGATTTTCGGACTGGACCCGATTAAAACATTCGGGGGTGACGGAAAGAGTGTGGGAGGCCGCTAACGATTAGTATTATGTCCCTCGCATTGCGGGTTCCGGTCGTTTCGTCGGCGGTCGTAAGCACAGACTGAGCACGGCGGAGATGAACAGCATGGCGATGAAGATGTTAAACGACACGTCGTAGGTTTGCGTGTAGTCGAAGAGCAAGCCGAAGAACGGCGGGCCGGCGGCCGAGAAGGCGCTGGTCACGAGCGACCCCATGCCGCGGATTTTTCCCAGCGAGGTGCGGCCGAAAAAATCGGCCCAAATGGTTTCCGCTAAAACTGCCGTGCCGCCCATACCGATGCCGTAGATAAAAAACCCGGCGTAGAGCGCCGCCAGCCCATCCAGCGAGAGCGCCAGCAAAAGCCCGGCGCCTTGCAGCGCGCATTTGGCCATATTGAGGACGCCGTTGTCCATGCGGTCGGCGAGCATGCCCCAGACGATCGGTGTCGCGAACTGCATGAACGCGATGACGCTCATCACCGTCGCCGCGACGAGAACGGGATGGCCCTGGTCGGTGACGTAAGAAAAGACGTGGAGATTGAGCCCGGTGACGCCGATCTGGGCGACGCCGAAGGTGCCGGCGATGAGCCAGAAGACCGGCGTGCCGAGCGCTTCGCGCCGGCTCCATGCGACATTGTCGGCGCCGGTGCGCTTGGCGTAGCGGCGCTTGGGCGGCGCGGCTACCGCTCCTTTCGGTTCCACAGGGCCGCCGTCGGGCAGCAAGCCCATTTCCTCCGGGGAGCGGCGCATGAACAGCAGCGCCGGCGCGACGACCAGCAGCAGGGCGAAAACGCCGAAGACCGCCCAGGAGCCGCGCCAGCCGACGTAAAGCAGCAACGCCGCCGCTACCACCGGCATGCAGACCTTGGTCAAGCCGTGGCCCATGCCCGCGATCGCCAGGGCGCGTCCGCGCATGCGCACGAACCAGCGCGCGATCGAAACGTTGACGACCAGGGAGCCCATCAACGAATCGTCGGGAGTGACGAGCAGCCAGCGCACAAGCGCGAATTGGATGAAATCCCGCGTCTGGCCGAGGCAGATGAAGCCGGCGCCGGAAATCAACCCGCCCGCCGCCATCAGCCAGCGTCCGCCGTAGCGGTCCATCAACGTGCCGACCACGGGCGCCGCGGCGGCGCCGATGAGAATCTCGCCGGACCGGATCAGCGAAAAAGTCCCGCGCGAGATGCCGAGGTCGGCGGACAGCGGTTTGAGAAATACGGCGAGTGTGCTTGAGATCGAAAACGCCGAGGCGATGTGCGCGAGAAAGCCGACGCCGACGATGACCCAGCCGTAATAGATCGCGCTTTTTTTCCCCGGTTGCTCGAGCCAAGGCGAAACGGACATTCCCTCGCTTGTAGCAAGGATGGCGGCGAAACTACAACCTGCTTCGCTACCGCGCATCTATGGATTGCACTTGTTCTCTAGCACACTACTGCTTTTGTCCCACTTGACGATGCAGGACTTTGTGACAGACTTTTAACGGGAACAGGCGACAACCTTCCAGTGAGGTGAACGAATGGAAATAAAACCATGCGGCTCGCAGCCCTCCGGCAAGGGGCCGGCGGAGAATTTCACCGGCAGTGTGCGCATCGACCCGCTGTTCCAGGCGCCGGGTCCGGCGCGCGCGGTCGCGGCGAGCGTCACGTTCGAGCCGGGCGCCCGTACGGCATGGCATACACATCCGCTGGGGCAGAACCTGATCGTGATCTACGGCTCGGGCCTGGTGCAGAGTTGGGGCGGCCCGATCGAGAAGATTCGGCCGGGGGACGTGATCTGGTGCCCGCCGGCCGAGAAGCACTGGCACGGCGCCACGCCGACGACGGCCGTGACGCATATCGCGATTCAGGAACAGCTCGACGGCAAGGCGGTCGAGTGGATGGAGAAGGTGAGCGACGAGCAATACAACGGCCGGCGATGAGCGATAACATTCTCCTCGCTCCCAACGTCAAAAAGCGGAGGTAAATCACCATGCGCGCTGCTGTCATGTACGCCGCCGGCGACGTTCGCATAGAGAACGTTCCCGACGCGCGCGTCGTCGAGCCGACCGACGCGCTCGTGGCCGTCGGCCGCGCCTCGATCTGCGGCAGCGATCTCTGGCCGTACAGGACGATGGAGCGGAGCGAGACCGGCCGCCGCATGGGCCACGAGGCGATCGGCGTGGTCGAGGCGGTCGGCGCCGACGTGCGCCGGATAAAAACCGGCGATGTCGTCGTGATGCCGTTCGCCTACTCCGACGGCGCCTGCGTCTTCTGCCGCGAGGGGCTTCCCACCTCGTGCGTTCACGGCGGGTTCTTCGGCACGGGTCAGGCCGACGGGGCGCAGGCCGAAGCGCTGCGCGTCCCACTGGCGGACGGGACGCTCTTTGTCCTCGCGGGCGGCGAAGACGACGCGCTGCTGCCGTCCATGATCACGCTTTCGGACGTGATGGGGACGGGCCATCATGCGGCCGTCGCCGCCGAAGTCGGC
>DASWFA010000543.1:0-2479 GCA_036394475.1 Binatia bacterium | reverse complement strand
GCAATAAGCCGATCCTCCCATGACCGAGGAGCTTACAGAATTGACCGCGATCATCGGCGCGGAAGTGTCCCTGGGCGAGGAGCTGCTCGATAACCTCTCGGCCCAGCGCCAGGCGATCCTCGGCTGGAAAATCTCTCACCTGATCGAGCGCATTGAAAACCGGGAAACGCTTTTATCCGGCCTCGACGCCCTGGAGACGAGGCGAAAACGGGTCATTGGCACACTTGGCTGCGCGGGCGACGGGCTGTCGCTGGGAGAGATCCTCGGCGCCGCTCGGCCCCTGGACGGCGCGGGCGAGCTCGGGCGGTTGAGAGATCGGGCCCGACGGATCTACACCCGGCTCGAGAGCGAGGAAAAGAGCCTGCTCGATTTGATGGAAAATCTTTTGGCCCATATCCGCGAAGCGCTGCGCCCGCTCACCCGCCCCGCGGTGAGCCTCTACGGCGGCGCGGCTCCGGCGCGCCCGTCGTCGGGACTGATCCAGGGCAAGATCTAATCCCATGTCGATCCTCACCACCCTGTCGATCGCGGCGCGCGCCATGCAGGCGCAGCAGGATGCGCTCCAGACGACCAGCCACAACATCGCCAACGTCGGCACGCCGGGCTACTCGCGCCAGCGGGTGAATTTATCCGCCGCGCCGCCCATTCTCGAAGGGCAGCTGCTTCTGGGCAACGGCGTCTCGGTCACGGGCGTGAAGAGCGTGGTGGACCGCTTCGCGGAAATGGAGCTTTTAAGCCGCAGCGCCGCGCTGGGCTTCGCCCAGGCCGAAAGCCGCGCCCTCGGCGGAGTCGAGGACGCCTTTCCGGTCGCCGGCGGGCTCCAGGACGGGCTCGACGCGTTTTTCAACGCCTGGTCGGCGCTGTCGAACAATCCCGGCGGGCAGGCGGAGCGAGTCGCGCTGATCAACGCCGCGAGCGGGCTGGGCTCTCAGTTGCGCCAGACGCGCGGCCTGCTGGTCAATGCGCAGGCCAATCTGGATCAAGACTTGAATCAATCGGTCGGCCAGGTGAATTCGCTTTTGTCCCAAATCGCCGATTACAACGGCCAGATCGCCGCCGCCGAGGCGGGCGGCCAGCCGGCCAACGACCTGCGGGACCAGCGCCAGCTTCTGCTCCAGGA
The DNA here is from genome assembly GCA_036394475.1 of Binatia bacterium. GTDB lineage: Bacteria > Desulfobacterota > Binatia > UBA9968 > UBA9968 > JAJPJQ01. The sequence goes on along the minus strand of DASWFA010000543.1, from coordinate 1,359 downwards.
CGTGTCCCGCCTGACCGGCGCGACGGTGATCGGCGGCGGGCAGGGGGAGCAGCTTTCGGTGCTCGTCGGCGGCCTCGTGCTCGTCAGCGGCGACCGCGCCGCCGCGCTCGACGCCGGCACGCTCGCGCCCTCGGGCTTTCGCCAGGTGACGTACAGCAGCCCGGGCGGCGGGCTCAACTTCGACGCGACCCAGCTTTTCACCCAGGGGGAGGTCGGCGGCATTCTCGCCATGCGCGACGTCCGGATCCCGGACATGATCGGCCGGCTCGACCAGCTGGCCAAGACGCTGGCCGATCAGGTGAACCTCCAGCACGCCGCGGGCTTCGATCTGAACGGCGCTCCCGGGGGAGATTTTTTCACTCCGATCGGCGCCGTCGCGGGCGCCGCCAACGGCCTTCAGGTGGCGGCCGCCGTCGCGGCCGACCCGAGCCTCGTCGCCGCGGCCCAGACCGCCGCGGGCGCGCCGGGGGACAACCGGAACGCGCTCGCGATCGCCGCTCTGCAAAACAGCCTGCTCGCGGCGCTCGGCAACCAAACGCCGGGAGATTACTACCGCTCTCTGGTCCAGGACGCGGGGGCACAGGCGGAGAGCGCCGGCAACAACCTCGATTTCCAGCAGTCGCTCCTGAGCCAGGCCCAGGTGCGGCGCGACGGCCTCTCCGGCGTCAGCCTGGAAGAGGAGATGACCAAGCTGATTCTTTTCCAGCGCGCCTTCGAGGCGTCGTCGGTCCTGGTCCGCACCGGGGACGAGATGTACCAGACGATCCTGAACATGGTGCGATAAGCCATGAGAGTCACCAACCAATCGCTGTCGAATCAGGTTCAGGAGAGCCTCCAGCAGACGGTGCGCCGGCTCGGCGCGGTGCAGGAGCAGATCGCCTCGGGCAAACGCATCAACCGCCTGTCCGACGACGCGTTCGGCGCGGTCCGCGCGCTCGATCTCAAGAGCTTCGACGCCGCGCTCGACCAGTATCGGAAAAACATCGACTCCGCTCTCCCGGTCCTGAACCAGACCGACTCGGTCCTGGGCGACGTCGGCGACGTGCTCGGCCGGGCCAAGGAGCTGGCGCTGGCGATGGCGAACGGCGCGCTGTCGGCGGCCGACCGGGCGTCCGCCGCCGCCGAAGTGCGCCAGCTTTCGCTCCGGCTCGTCGCGCTCGGCAACGCGAAATTCGGCAACACCTATCTCTTCGCCGGCTTCAAGAACGGCGCGGCGCCGTTTACGCCCGGCGTCGCCGTCGCCTACAACGGCGACGGCGGCGCGATCGACATCCAGGCGAACAGCTCGACCAGCGTCGCCGTCAATCTGGCGGGCGACCGGGTTTTTCAGGGCGTGGGCGTCGCCGCCGGCGTTGATTT
>DASWFA010000542.1:0-1968 GCA_036394475.1 Binatia bacterium | reverse complement strand
GCGAAAGGTCGCGCCGGGATTGAAGGCGGCGTATTCGATGTCGTGCGCCTTCATCAAGTCGACGATCAGATCCGAGCCGTACTCGGGCTTTTTTCTTTCCACCGGTGCCGCTTTTGCCACTGTTCCCCCTTTATTAAACGGGGATTGGGAATTAGGGGTTGGGAATTGGGGCACTCCCCTGACACCTAATTCACAACCCCCAATCCCGGTATCTCCCCCTAATCCCTAATCCCCAATTCCTGATTCCTGTTTATTTCTGCAACAACCCGCGCGAGAAAAAAAGCTCCAGCGTCTCGCCCAGATCCCCTTCCCTCCCGCCCGTCTCCGAAGGCCGGCCGCAATCGAGCGCGGCGATCTGGGCGAGGATCTTTTCCGTCGCCGGCGCGATCACCGCCTTGAGCCCGTGGTGGCGGAAGGTCGCGGCGAGCTCGCGCATCTCCTCGGCGCGCCGGCCGGCGTGGACCGGTAGCGCCGCGATGCCGCCGCCGACCTTGGCGGTGAGGCCGGGGAAGCTCTCCTCGTAGCGCTTGAGGATCGGCTGCAATAGATCAAACTTCCTGGCGCCAAGCAACAGTTCGGTGAAAAGCCCCTGCAGCCCCTTGGTCAGCCCGGCGTAGACGACCTTGAACGCCGAGGCCTGGCCGGCTTTATCGCCCAGCGCCTCGACCTTGAAGCCGGCGTCCGCGAGCGCGCGCATCTCCCCCGCCCGGGGACCCGAGACATAGACGACCGCGCGCGCGAGGTTCGCCGCCGAGCCGATGATGCAGCCGTCGACAAAGGCGGCCCGGGCCGGCGCGAGGGCCTGGCCGACGGCGTCCGCCGTCATGGGCGAGATGGCGTTGGCGTCGAGATAGAGGCAGTCTTCTCTGCCCGCCTTGGCGAGCGCGCGGCCCACTTTGGCGGCGACTTTCCGCGCCGCCGACGGCACGACGATCGAGACGACGAGGTCCGCGTCCTTGACCAGGCGCGCGAGCGGCACGGTCTTGACGCCCGCGTTCTCGGCGCGCTTGCGCGTCACCTCGCTCCGGCCCGAGGCGGAGGTCAGCACCTCGACGCCGTGGTCTTTAAGCAGGCGGGCCCAGTGATAGCCCATCTCGCCGATGCTCAGAATTCCAACGCGCTGAAAGCCCATGGCCCCTCCCTCAAAACTCCTCGTTGATCGCGTCGATCATCTGCCGCAGGCGCCCCATGTCCCGCCGGTTGAACGGGACGAGGATGCGCGGGTAGGAAAGCGCCGCGGCGTCGTCCATCTCCTCGGCGAGCGGCGCCGTCTCCCGGATCTCGCCGCCGGTCAGGATATCGCGGAAATCGCGGTTGAGCCGGTCGATCAGCGCGGGGCTCGGCGGATTGACGAGCCGGATCACCAGCTCCTTTTTCACGAACCGGTAGGAATGAAAGTTGCGATAAAAGCGCCGGATCTCACCCACGGCGGATTCCACGTCTTCGGCGATGCGGAAAAACGACAGGTCCTGCTCCGAGATGTAGCTGTCACCCAGGAGCCGCCGCTTGACGAACGCTTCCCAGTCGCGCCAGTAGTTCCGCCCCGGCAGATCGACCATCACGACCGGGACGATCTGGGTCTTGCCGGTCTGGATCAGCGTGAGCGCCTCGAGCGCCTCGTCGTGGGTGCCGAAGCCGCCGGGGAAAAAGACGAAGGCGTCGGCCTCCTTGACGAAGATCAGCTTGCGGGTGAAAAAAAAGTGGAAGGTCATGTTCTTCGGGTCGCCGGTGATGAACCGGTTGGCCGACTGCTCGAACGGCAGCTTGATGTTGACGCCGAAGCTTTGTTTCTTGCCCGCCCCCTCGTGCCCCGCCTGCATGATGCCTTCGCCGGAGCCGGTGATCACCATGAAGTTTTCTTCCGCGATGCGGCGGGCGAACTCCGCCGCCATCGTGTAATAGGGATCGTCCTCGCGCACGCGGGCGGAGCCGAAGATGCTGACTTTGCGGATCGAGCGATAGGGCGCG
>DASWFA010000541.1:0-3247 GCA_036394475.1 Binatia bacterium | reverse complement strand
CGCGCCGGCAGGAGTCGCAGCGGCCGCAGTGGCCGCCGTGCCAGCCGACGCCGGCCCGCTGGCCTTTCGTCCAGCCGGCGACGCCCGCGCCGACGGCGTCCACGATGCCGGCGATCTCGTGCCCCGGCGCGCGCGGGTACTCGATGCCCGGCCAGGTTCCTTCCTTGGTAAACGAGTCGCTATGGCAGATGCCGCAGGCCTCGACTTTGACTCTCACCTGTCCGGGCCCGGGCTCCGGAATGTCGCGCTCGACGATCTCGAACGGCGCCTTCGGGCGCGGGACCAGAGCGATGCGCATCTTTGCCATAAATGCCTCCAGGGGGATTTATCGATTGATAATTCTCATATAGCACCGTAGGGGAACAGGAGAAGATGGCCGGTCGGTTTTATTTAGGGATCGTTTACGGTAGAAATTAAGACATGCCCCAGCCCTTCGACATCACCCTCATCGCCCGCGGCGCGCGGGTTCGCCGCTCGCCGTTTTTCGACGCGACGCAAAAGCACGGCTGCCGGAGCTACACGGTGTACAACCACATGTTCCTGCCGAGCCGTTACGACGATCTCGAAAAGGAATACTGGAAGCTCGTCAACGGCGTGACGCTGTGGGACGTGAGCGTCGAGCGCATCGTGGAGATCACCGGGCCGGACGGCTTCGCCTTCACGAGCCTCTTGACGCCGCGCGATCTCGGCAAATGCAAAGTCGGGCAGGGAAAATACGCGCTCATCACCGACGAGAAGGGCGGCATCATCAACGACCCGGTATTGCTCCGCCTCGGCGAGAATCATTTCTGGCTCGCGCTCGCCGACAGCGACGTGCTCCTCTGGGCCAAGGGCGTCGCGCTCCGCTCGGGCCTGAACGTCGAAATCAAAGAGCCGGACGTCGGGGCGCTGCAGGTCCAGGGGCCGAAATCCAAGTCGGTGATGGAAAAGCTTTTCGGCGACGAGGTCCTAAAAATTCCCTATTATTTTTTCCTCGAGACCGAGCTCGACGGCATCCCGCTGATCGTCACGCGCACCGGCTGGACCGGGGAGGTCGGCTACGAGATCTTTCTCCGCGACGCGGGCCGCGGCGTCGAGCTGTGGGAGAAGGTCATGGCGGCGGGGAGGGCGGACGACATCGCGCCGACCGGCCCGTCGGACATCCGCCGCATCGAGGCGGGCATCCTGAACCACGGCATCGACATGACGCTGGCGAACAATCCCTACGAAGTGGGGCTCGACCGGCTGGTCGAAGAGCAAAAAAGCGATTTCATCGGCAAAGAGGCGCTTAAACAAATCAAAGCCGAGGGCGTGAGGCAAAAGCTCGCCGGCGTCGAGATCGACGGCGCCGCCCTGGATTTGAATCTCACGCGCTGGCCGGTCGGCCGGAACGGGAAAACGATCGGCTATGTCAGCTCCGCCGTGTTTTCGCCGCGCCTCAAGAAGAACATCGGCTATGCGATGCTGCCGGTCGAGCAGGCCGCCCTGGGGACTTCGCTGAAGGTGGCGATTCCGGACGCCGGCGAGAGAAGCGCGATGGTGGTGAAAAAACCCTTCCTCGATCCCGCCAAGGACATTCCGAAAACATAAACAAGCTTGATCCTGCCGCTGATTTCCTACGAGGTCCTATCCGCGCCGGGCTTCGGCGCGATAAACCGGCACGCCCAGAGCGACACGAAGAAGGCCGCCGTTATCATGAGCGGCCCGACGAGGAAGAGGCGCCCCACGCCGGTGAAGGTCGCGATCAGGCCGCCGAGGCTCGGCCCCAGGATATTCCCCACGTCGCCCGCCGCGTTGTAGAGTCCGGAGATCACGCCGCGGCTCACGCGGGTCGCGTCCACGTCCTCCACCATGCTGATCGAGTTCGCCACGATGACGATCGCGCGCACGAAGCCCGCCAGCAGAAAAACGGTTATCAACGGGCCGAAGTCGTGGACGAACGGCACCATCATCATGAACGCCGCCTGGAGCGGCAGGCCGAAGCGCGAGAGCTTTTTCTGGCCGATGTTTTTCGCCACCGAGCCGCTGAAGGGGCGCGTGACCGCGTTGCAGAGCGAATAGAAGGCCCGGATGACGCCGACCTGCGTGAGCGACAGGCCGATGGCGATCGCGTAGAGGGGCAAAAAAGAGTGGCCCATCTGGTGCAGCAGGTTGAGAAACAGGGCGACGATCACGATCGAAGCGACCTTCGGCTCCCAGATGCCCTTGAGCGAGGCGAAGATCGGCTGCGGCCGGATTCCGCCGGGCGCCCCGTCCGCCCGCCGCGCCGGCGCGCCGTACAGGAGAAAAAGCAAGACGATGCACAAGAGCCCCAGCAGCGAGGCGAACTTGAAGGAAGCGACGTAGCCGAACTTGTCGGCGACGTAGCCGGCGGCGAAGCCGCCGATCGAATAGCCCACCGCCAGGCAGCCGGTGTAGTACCCCATCGCGTGGTGGCGGTCTTCGCCCTCCGGCAGGTGATCGACGAAAAACGCCAGGTAGATGGTCGTCGCCGCGCCGAAGGCGAAGCCGTTGAACGCCTGCACGAGCGCGAACTGGAGCGGCCCGGCGGCGAAGCCGTAGAGAAACGTGCTGACGGCCATGACCGAGAGCGCCGCGACCAGCAGCGTCTGCGCGCGCTCGCGGCGGTAGAAAAGGCCCGCGGGCAGGCGCGCCGCGAGAGAGAGCACGGGGTAGACGGAGATGAGCGAGCCGATGGCGGAGACCGGATAATGGAGGCTGTCGAGAAAGGGCGGGATCACGAGCGACGACGCGGTCTGCTGCGCCGTCATCGCCATGATCGGCAGGCAAAGCTTCAGCGTGCTCGCCTTCATCGGCGGACCCGCAAAGCACGCGAAATGTCGCGGTTCGAGCGATGACAAAAGAAGAATTGGCGAATCACGAGAGGCAAAACGTGGTGCTTCAACAGCCTGTTTCTTATCCTACCTTGAGCGAGACTTCCAGCGGGCGATGGAAAATCGATCCGTCTTGCAGTAAGAAAGACCGAGTCGGAGGTCGTCGAATGGAACTCATGCGCTCCTGGATGTTCGTGCCGGGCCACCGGCAGAAGATGGTCGACAAGGCGCTCGGCCTGAACACCGACGCGATCATGCTCGACATCGAGGACGGGGTCGCGCCGAACGAGAAGGACACCGCGCGGCGGCAGATCGCCGCGGCGCTCGGCCGCCCGCGGGCGCCCGGGTCCCCCGCGCGCTACGTGCGCGTCAACGCCATCGGCCACCCGCGCATGGACGCCGACCTCGAGGCGGTGGTGCGCCCCGGCCTCGAC
>DASWFA010000540.1:0-3173 GCA_036394475.1 Binatia bacterium | reverse complement strand
CCAGTGGTCGCGCCCCTCCTTGAACCGCAGCATGAAGTCGCCGCGCTTGACGATCACCACGTGCTGGATCGTCGGGCACTCCCGGACGGCGTACTCCGCGTCGTGCTTGAGGGGCAGGAGCGCGCCGCGCCGGTATCCTCCGTCGGCGGTGATGAGCAGCTTCGCCTGGGCGTCGTTGATCCGGTCGCGCAGCGACTCGGCGCTGAAGCCGCCGAAGACCACGCTGTGGGCGGCGCCGATGCGGTTGCAGGCGTGCATGGCGATGACGATCTCCGGCACCATGCCGAGATAGATCGCCACGCGGTCGCCGCGCTTGACGCCGAGCTTTTTGAGCACGTTGGCGAACTTGTTGACCTCGCGCCAGACGTCGCGGTAGGTGAGCACGCGCTCGTCGCCCGGCTCCCCCTCCCAGATGAGCGCCGCCTTGTTGCCGCGCCCGGCCTTGACGTGCCGGTCGAGGCAGTTGTACGACGCGTTCAGCTTGCCGCCGATGAACCATTTGGCCCACGGCGAGTCCCATTCGAGGACTTTTTTCCAGGGCTTGAACCAGTCGAGCTCTTTGGCCGCCCTGGCCCAGAAGGCCTTGGGGTCTTTCCGCGCCTGGGCGAAGACCCGCGCGTTTCTTATATTGGCCGATTTCTTGAAAGCCTTGGGCGGCGGGAAGGTTCTTTTCTCCTGGAGCAGGACTTCGATCGGCTTATCGGCCATGGCGGTCCTCCTTTTCCGGCGTCGGCGAATCCTTCCTTCTTATAAAGCGAAGCGGATTTTATTCAAGCGCCGCCCGGATGACAAGGGGCTTTTGCGGTAGCGCGATCTGCGCGAACCGATGCCCTCGCCCTGGCCCTCGCCCAAAGGGAGAGGGATAAGAAGAGGCCGCCGCTGTATTTCGCCCAACCGGCAGCGGACATGAGAAAGGCAGGGAATTATAGAGAGGGCGTCCTTTTGCCTTTTCTTCCGCCTATTGCCTACCGCCTGCTTTTGCCATAGACAGGCCGGGAGGAAGCACGATGAAGGCTCGGGCATTTTTATTCGCTTTGATCGCCGTCCTGGCGTCCGGCCGGGAGGCGCGGCCGCAGCCGAAGGGGCTGCCGACGGTCCGGCTCGGCGTCGCCGGCATCAGCGGCACCAACGCCCATCCCTACGTCAGCCGCCATCTCGGGCTCTATCAAAAGCACGGCCTCGACATCGAGCTCATCGCGTTCCAGGGCGGGAGCCAGCTGATCCAGGCGATGCTCGCGGGCGACCTGCCGCTCGCCCTCTCCGAGGGCGTCACGGTCCTGGCGAGCAATGTCCGCACGCCGAGCCTGTTTTTCATCGCCGGCGTCGTCAACACCTTCCCGTTCACGATCCTGGCCAAGGCGGAGATCAAAACCCCCGCCGACCTCCGCGGCAAGAAAATCGCCATCAGCCGCTTCGGCTCCTCCTCGGACGTCGCCGTGCGCTCCGCCGTCGAGCGCTATGACCTGAAGCCGGAAAGGGACGTGATCATCCTCCAGATCGGCGGCCAGGCCGAGCGCTTCGCCGCGCTCCGCGCCGGCGTGGTGGACGCCGCCATCGTGAGCCCGCCGTTCAACCTAGTCGGCCGGCGGCTCGGCTTCAACGACCTGATCGACATGTCGGAGCAAGGCGTCCCCTACGCGCACCAGCAGATCGTGGCGCGGAAAGACTTCCTCGACCGGCAGCCCGACCTGGCGCTCCGGTTTTTGCGCGCCACCGTCGAGGGCATGGGGTATTGGAAAGACCCGTCGAGGCAGGAAGCGGTGACGCTGAACGTGGCGAAATTCTTGAAGCTCGACCCGCAAAAAGACCGGGACCAGCTCGACGAGACGTTCCGCTACTACGGGAAGGTGTTCCCGTCGAAGCCCTATCCGACGCTGGAAGGCCTGGAGCTCTCCGCGAATATTCTGAAAAAGGCCCGCCCGGACGCCAGGGATTTACAAGTTAAAGATTTTATCGCGAGCCGTTTTATGGGCGAGCTGGAAAAAGAGGGCTTTCTGGCGAAGGCGATGGGGGCTAAATAGTTTCGAGTTTTAAGTTTCGGGTTTCAAGTCCGGGAAGCCTAAGGAAAAAACGGGATTTAACTCGGCAAGGCGCGCGCGCTCATCTCCCCGCCGAGGGAGTGAGCCGCGAAAGGCGAAGGCATCGGACGAAACAGATCACGCTATTGCTCGTCCTGGCAGCCCGGCCGGCGCTTGACCGGCATTTTCCCGGCACTTTCGTTCGATCGAGCCATCGAGGCAAAGACCCATTGCCTTCGCCGCGAGCGGCTTATTCCCGAGGCTCCCCTTACCAATCTTCCTTCTCGAACCGCATCCCCTTCGCCTCGGCGGCGTACTTGATGTCTTCCATCGACCACGGGTTGCCGCAGGTGATGACGACGGTCTTCGACGGCTCCATCCGCGCGCCGAGCGCCTCCCGCGTATAGCGCTTCGGCAGGGACGGCCTGACGGTCTTCTCCAGGGCCGCTTTCGCCCGGGCGGTGTCGGCGCCCTTCTCCTCGATCTCCTTTAAGTCCTGCTCCTCCTTGATCGGCAGGCCGAGCAGATGGCGGAGCACGTTGTTCGCCCGGCCGCGGCCGAGCTTGGGGTCGTTCAGGTCGCGCTCGGTCGGCCGGCTGACCGTGGGGATGTAGACGAAATCGAACCGTTTGGCGGCCTCGATGTCGAGCAGCTCCTGATAATAGTCCAGCTCTTCGTACGTGCGGTTGGTGTGGAGCAGCGTGTACCTGGCGGGATCGACCCGGCCCGAGGCCGCGTCGAAGTCGATCTGCTTCACCATCGCCCGAAACGGCGCGAGGCCGGTCCCGGTGCCGACCAGGATGACGTTGTCGAAGCCGACCGCCCGCTTGTCGAGGGTGAAGTCGCCGGCGATCTTCTCGTAATAGACCATCTTGTCGTCGCCGCCCTGCTTCATGCGGAACATCGACTCGGTGAGCCGCCCGGGAGTTCCCCCGTCCATCTCCAGGATGACGTAAAACTCGAGGTAGCCCTTCTGCTCAGTCTCGAACGGCGCCGAGGCGATCGAATAGGAATGGGTCACCGGCCCGCGCTTGGGCTTGCCCTCGGCGTCGAGCACCGTCGCGTACTCGACCTGGCCGCCGTCCTTGACGATTTTCTTCGTCAGCCGGCAGTCGTTCCGCTGGAGCGCCACGTACTGCCCGGCTTTATAGGCGG
>DASWFA010000539.1:0-1697 GCA_036394475.1 Binatia bacterium | reverse complement strand
CTCGTAAATGTAGCCCTGATCGACCTTCAAGATGAATTCGAGAATCGCCCGGTAGATCCAGATCGCGCCGATCACGGTCGTGAGCGCGGCGACGCGCCGCCCCCGCGCCCGCAGCGCGATAAAAGCCACCGGCCATAAGAGATAAAATTGTTCTTCGATACCCAGCGACCAGGTGTGGCTGTAGCCCGTGTCGGGATCGCCTAGAATCGCCTGATAGTAGTTGGCGACGTAGGCGAAGGAGCTGAGCGCCTGGCTCCACAGGATCGGCTTGTGGAACAGCAGCAGATATCCCGTCATCAGCAGCCAATAGCAATAAAAGGCCGGAAATATTCTAAGCGAGCGCCTGAGATAGAAGAGCTTCAGCGAGACCGCTCCGAATTGCTCCTCTTCCTTGAGCAGCAGCCACGTGATGAGAAAACCGCTGAGCACGAAGAAGGCGAGCACGCCGTGGCCGCCGGGAGACCACTCGAATCCGAAGTGATAAAACACGACGAGAAACACCGCCACCATGCGGAGCCCGTCCAGCCCGGGAAGGTGCGCGGCCGAAAGCCCTTCCCGGAGCGCCGGAGGAAGCGCCCGGGACGGCCGCCCCGGCAGGGGGCGGATCTCCCGGCGTTTCGCGCCCGTATTGCCGTCGGCCGTCATCGCTCAGCCCGCCTTGACCGCCGCCAATTTTTTCTGCGCCCCGCCGCGCGTGAGATCGATCACGGTATGTTTTCCGTTGGCGGCTTGAAGCGCGGCCGCCGCCTCCTCGTCCGCGTTGCCGATCACCAGGACTTCCGCGTGGGCGAGCAGGTCCTCGACGCTCTCGCACATCAGCGACGAGATGTGCGGGATCTCCTCCTCGATATAGCTCCGGTTGGCGCCGATCAGACGCGCCAGCGACACGTTGCGGTCGAGAATCCTCACGTCGCAGCCCTTCCCGATGAGCGACTCGGCCAGCGCCACCATCGGGCTCTCGCGGAGATCGTCGGTCGCCGGCTTGAAGGAGAGACCGACGATTCCCACCCGGCGCTTGCGCGTCTTTACGACCGCCTCGACCTGCTGGCGGATCTGTCCCTCGTTGGAAGGCAGGATGGAGGAGAGCAGCGGCACGGCAACATCGGCCGAGCGCGCCGCGTAGAGCAAGGCCCGGAGATCCTTGGGCAGGCACGAGCCGCCGAAGGCGAAGCCCGGCCGGAGATAGGCCTCGGAGATGTTGAGCTTTCGGTCCAGCGCGAAAATCCGCATCAGTTCCTGCGGATCGACGCCGACCGCGCCGCAGATATCGCCGATCTCGTTGGCGAACGAGATCTTGAGCGCGTGGAAGGTGTTGGAGACGTATTTCAGCATCTCGGCCGTCTTGATCGAGGTCTGGACGAAAGAAGACTCGACTCCGTCGTAGAGCGCGCGGATGAGGGCCGCGGTCTGCGGGTCCTCGGAGCCGACCAGCGTAAACGGCGGGCTGGCGAAATCCTTGAGCGCGCTCCCTTCGCGGATGAACTCCGGGTTCACCGCGACCCGGAGCGAGCGGTCCAGCCCGCGACCGGCGCCGGCCGAGAGCGCGGGGATGAAAATCTGCTCGGTCGTGCCGGGCAGCACGGTGCTGCGCAGCACCACGGTAAAAGGCTCCCGTCGGTCGGCGAGCGCCCGGCCGATTTCCCTGGCCACCCGCTCGATCGCGGCGATGTCGAGGCGGCCGTTGGAGCGGCTCGGCG
>DASWFA010000538.1:0-5699 GCA_036394475.1 Binatia bacterium | reverse complement strand
GGCGGGCTTACTGTCGGCGGCGCTCGTGCTCAGGTAGGCGCGCCAGGTCCGGCTGCCCGCCCCCGCGGAAGCGCCGAGCTTCTGGCAGAGCGCGTCGGCGCCCGCCAGGCCGCCGAGATCGGCGCCCTTGCCGGTCCCGTGGCTCGTGACGAAAAAGCTCATCGCGGGCTTGGCCTCCTCGGCGGCCGACGGCGACGCGGCGAGCAAGACCAGAGCGGCCCAGTGGACGAATCGAATCCCTCTCCGGCTCATTTTCGCCTTCTCCCGTCCGATCAATATCACCTGCCGATCGATATTATTACCTACCGATCAGGATCAAAATCCCCGCCAGGAGGGCCAGAAGACCCATCGCCCGGGAAGGAATTCCAAAGCGCGCGAGAGACGAGATGGACGAGATGCCGGTCAGGATAAGCCACAGCGCCAGGAGCACCATTCCGAGCGAGGTCATGCCGATAGTCATTCGACTCCTCCCTTCTCTTTCCGCCATCCCTTACAATGCCGGAGCAGCGATTACAACAAAAAAATCCGCCGCAGTTCAGGCATCATCGCCTGGGCATCGAGTTAAAAATCTTGCCCTTTTACAGTCTCTTCACCGTGAAGTTAACAATTCCTGTGATTTTTTCGTGTTGTGTGTAGGGTTATTACCTGAATGGCTGTATGAAATTCCCAACACTTTTAATGGCTAATTCCTTGGCCATCGGGATCTAAAAGCACCATAATTAAGAAGAAAATCTCAATAAACACCGGGCTTTTTCTCATTGCTTCGAGATTTTTCAACACCGGGCATTCTTTTTGCTTATTTATTCCCTCCAGGAAGGAGGAAAAGCGTGAATGCAACTGTGGTAAAACGGTGTGAAGAAAATCTTCTAAAACGCAGGCGGGAGATCCTGCCCTACGTGAAGCATATCAAGGAAGAGACCGGGGACGCGGCGGGCATGAGCCCTTTCAGCCGGCGCGACCTGGCGGAGAATATCAGCGCGGAATTTCTCGCGCGACGCTTTTCGGCCCTGTTCGAGCGCGAGCTGGAGGATATCGATATCACTCTCGGCCGCATCCGCACCGGCACGTTCGGCATCTGCCGCGCCTGCCATCAGCCTATCGAGGCCGCTCGACTGGAGCGCTTCCCGCAGGCCGAGTTCTGCTCGGATTGCAAAGACACGAAAGAGTCCTTTCGCCGGGCCTCGTAACGCGGCGGGCTTTTCTCCCCGGCGAAGCTCCAAGAAAATCGCCTCCGGTTGCGGGCCAAAGGCGGGCGGATTAACCTGAGGGAGTGAAGCGCAAACTTCCCGTCTTTCCGTCGCGCCGGACCCTGCTCGAGCGCCTGGTTGAGAAAAGCCCGTCGCCGGCCCTCGCCCGCGCCCATCTGTCGAGGTTGGTCGAGAGCGGCGGCGCGGAGAATCTCGCCCGCCTGCCCGGGGCCGATCTCCCCCTGTTGATTCGTCTTTTGGGCGCCAGCGCCTTCCTGAGCGATGTGTTGATCCGCCGGGGCAAGGGCTGGCCGCAGGAATTCCGCCGGCAAATCCATACGCCGGAGAAAAGCGCCGCCGAGCACGTCGCGGAGCTTGCGCGCGAGCTCGGCGAAGAGAGCCCGCTCGACGAGGCCGCCCGCGCGCTCCGCCGCCACAAGCAGCGCGAATTCGTCCGCATCGGCGCGCGCGACCTCCGCCCCGCCGGGCGCGTCGAAGAGACGACGCGCGAGCTCAGCGCCTTGGCCGAGGGCTCGCTCGAAATCGCCCAGCGCGTTTGCCGCGCCGCCGTGGAGAAGGACTACGGCGCGCTCCCGCAGCCCTTCGTCGTCATGGGCATGGGCAAGCTCGGCGGCGGCGAGCTCAACTTCAGCTCCGACATCGACATCGTTTACCTCTACGAGACCGACGAGGGCGAGAGCGCGGGCGGCGCCAGGGGCAAAGCCGCGCCGCGCGAATTTTTCACCCGCGTCGCCGAGGAGATCACCCGCATGATGGGCGCGGTGAGCGAGGACGGCTTCGTCTTTCGGACCGATCTCCGGCTCCGCCCTTTCGGCGGCCAGGGGCCGATCGTCCAATCGCTCGGCTCGGCGCTCCTCTACTACGAGTCGTGGGGCCAGACCTGGGAGCGCTCCGCGCTCATCAAGGCGCGGCCCGCCGCCGGCGACCGCGATCTGGGCGAGCGCTTTCTCGCCGAGCTGGAGCCGTTCGTCTACCGGCGCTACCTGGATTTCAGCACCGTGGAGGAGCTGCGCGAGATGAAGACGCGGATCGAGCGCGAGCTGCTCGCCCCCGCGGACCGGGAGCGGAACGTCAAGCTCGGAGTGGGCGGCATCCGCGAGATCGAGTTTTTCACCCAGGCGCTCCAGCTCGTGAACGGCGGCCGCGAGCCGGCGATCCGCGAGCACAACACGCTCCGCGCGCTCGCCCTCCTCGCCCGCCGCGGCCTCATTCCCGCCCGCGAGGCGCGGGCCCTCGCCGCCGCCTACCGGTTGCTCCGCCAGGTGGAGCACAAGATCCAGATGGTCCAGGAGGGCCACACCCACACGATCCCCGAAGGGAGCGACAAAGAGACGGCGCTCGCGCGCCGGCTCGGCTATGCGAAGCGGAAGGGCAAGAGCGAGCGCGAGCTGTTCTGGCGCGACTACCGCAGGACCACGGCGACCGTCCGGAGCGCGTTCGACCGGCTGTTCTACGGCGCCGGGAAAGAGATCGAGGCCGGGGGCGCTTCCGCCTGGGAAAACCTCTGGGACCGTCTCGACGACGAGGAGCTCGTCGCCCAGGAGACGAAGCGGCTCGGGTTTCCCGACCCCGGGCGCGCCGCCCGCGACCTCGTGATGGTGCGCGACGGCGATCAGCCGCCCGAGCCGAGAAGGCTCAAGATCATGCGCCGGCTCGGCCCGGCGCTGATCGAAGCCGTGGTGCATTCCCCTGCGCCGGACCGGGCGCTGTTCAACCTGGCCGAGCTCTCCCGCCGGCTCGGCGGCCGCACGGGATTTCTCTCGCTTTTGGCCGAGAACCCCAAGACCATGCGTCTGCTGGTCGATCTGTTCGCCGGGAGCCAATTTTTGACCGATCTCTTTCTCCAGCGCCGCGAGCTGATCGACAGCCTGATCCGCGCCGACCTCGTGACGCCGCGCAAAACCGCCGCCGAGATGCGCCGCGAGCTCATCGCCGCGGCCGACGCGGCGGAGGATATCGAGGCCAAGCTGAACGCGCTCCGCCGGGGCAAGACCGAAGAGCTGCTTCGCATCGGCATCCACGACCTCGGGAGCGAGCTCGGGCTCGAAGAGGTCTTCGCCCAGCTCGCCGGCCTCGCGGAAGCCTGCCTCGACGCGGCGCTCGCCCTCGCCGCGGCGGAGATAGAGCACAAGCACGGCAAACTGTCCGGCGGCCGCTTCGCCGTCGTCGGCATGGGGAAGCTCGGCGGGAGGGAGATCGATTACAACTCCGACCTGGACCTGATCTTCATCTACGACGCCCCGGAAGGGGCGCAAAGCGACGGCCAAAGCGCGAGTCTGGACGCGCACGATTACTACGTGCGGCTCGGGCAGAGGCTCATCACTTTTCTCTCCGCCCCGATGGAAGAGGGCGTGCTCTACAAGATCGACATGAGGCTCCGGCCTTCCGGACGCGCCGGTCCCCTGGTCGTCTCGCTCGACGCTTTCCGCCATTACCACGAGACCGGCGCCGAGCTGTGGGAGCGGCAGGCGCTCACCAAGCTCGGCCGCGCCGCGGGCGACCCCGCCCTCGGGCGGCAGACCGAAGAGATGGCGCGCGCCTTCGCCTACGGCGGCGGACTCACCCAAGAAGGCGTGGCGCAAATCGACCACCTGCGCATGCGCATGGAAAGGGAGCTGGCCGGGGAAAACGCCGACCGGTTCAACCTGAAAAAAGGGCTGGGCGGACTGGTCGATATCGAATTCCTGACGCAGATGCTCCAGCTGAAGCACGGCGGCCGCCGCCGCGAGCTGCGAAAGCAGTCGACGCTGGCGGCGCTGAAAGCCCTTTACGGCTTGAAAATCATCGGCGCGGACGAATACCGCGCGCTCTCCGGGGGCTACCTCTTCCTCCGCCGGCTCGACCACCGGCTCCGGCTCGAGCGGCAGGAATCGCTCGATATTCTGGCGCGGGACCCGGCCAAGCTCCAGCCGACCGCCCTGGCGCTGGGCTACAAAGGAGAAAAGGACGCCCGCGCCGGCCGGCGGCTTTTGGAAGATTACGAAAAGCTCCGCGCGAGGATTCGGCGGTGCTACGAGAAGAAGTTTGGCAAGGGCGGCGACGAAGCGGCCGCCGGCGCGCCCGGGATCGGGAATCCCGCGCTATAGAAGACCGGCGCCGCGGTTTTTCGCCGCTGCGGCAAGTCCTTCCATCGGTTTGACTTGGCCCGGGCGAATCGTTTATGGTCACCGCTCACGGCGGCCGTGTCGGCCCTGCCGAAAATCTTACACCCGCAAGGAGTCTTTCATCGATGGCCAAATCCAAACGGTGGGCGTTAAAACTGTCGGTCTCGTTTTTCATCGCTCTGATCTCCGGCGGCGCGCCGGTCGCCTCCGCCCAGAGCGGCGGAGAGCTGGTGATTTATTCGGGGCGGCGCGAGCCTTTGATCATGCCGGTGATCGATCTTTTCAAGAAAGCGACCGGCATCCAGGTGACGCTGAAAAGCGGCGAGGACCAGGCGCTGGCGCAGCTGGTTCTCCAGGAGCAGCCGAGCCCGGTCGGCGACGTTTACCTGACGGTCGATTCCGGCCTGCTGGAATTTCTCCGGCTGAAAGCCGTTTTGCAAAGCTATTCGTCGGACGCCACGCGCAAGATTTCGGAGCGTTTCCGCGCCGCCGACGGCGCCTGGGTCGGGGCCTCCGGCCGCGGCCGCGCCATGATGTACAACACCAACCTGGTCAAAGCCGACGACCTGCCGAAATCGGTCTTCGACATCGTCCAGCCGAAGTGGAAGGGCAAAATAGGCCTGGACAGCCTGCGCAAGGAGAGCACGCTCGCCTGGATCACTTCGGTCAGGATCGTCAAAGGCGA
Organism: Binatia bacterium; assembly: GCA_036394475.1. Classification (GTDB taxonomy): domain Bacteria; phylum Desulfobacterota; class Binatia; order UBA9968; family UBA9968; genus JAJPJQ01. The sequence continues at coordinate 702 of DASWFA010000538.1, read as the reverse complement.
GGCCTTCACGGGCGACTTCGTGCGCAAGCTCAAAGAAAACCAGGCGGTGTTTCTCGACGGCGGGCCCGAGGTCCGCAAGGGCGTCGGGCGGGGCCAGGTCGCGCTCGGGCTGCTCAACCATTATCACTACAATCTGGAGGCGGCGAATAAGACGCCCGTCGGCGTCCATTATCCGGACCAGGGGGCGAGCGACATCGGCATTCTCGTGAACGCCGCCGGCGCCGCGATCGTCAAGGGAGCGAAGCACGCGAAGGAAGGCCGCGCCTTCGTCGATTTCCTGGTCTCCGCCGAGGCGCAGAAGGTCTTCGCCGAGCTCAATTTCGAGTGGCCGCTGCTGCCCGGCGTCCAGACGGCCGACGGGGTGCGCCCGCTCGACAAGCTGAAGCAGACCCCCGTGTCGCTGGACAAGCTCGGCAAAGAGCTGCAAAACACGCTCGATTTTCTGGACAAGACCGGCGTGGACGTGATCGGCAGATAATCGCGGAGCCCTCCAGACTCTTCGTGTTCGGACTATTCAGCAGTCGAAGGCCGGGCGCTGCAACCTGGCCTTTGGTCTTTTTTTGCGGCGGCACGGCAGCGGCCCTCGCCGCGCCGATGTTGTTCATCCTCTACCAGGGCCTGTCCGCCGATCTCGCGATCTGGCGGCGGCTGTGGGCTCTCGGCTGGCTGCACACTCTGCTCTGGAGCACGCTGCTCCTCACG
>DASWFA010000537.1:0-7844 GCA_036394475.1 Binatia bacterium | reverse complement strand
GCGGCGTGCCCGGCACGTAGGAGAGCGAGGCGATGCCGGCCTTGGCGTTGCAGTAGACGATCGGGAACTCGATCTGGTGCTCGTCGGCGTCGAGGTCGAGGAACAGCTCGTACACCTCGTCGATCACCTCGCTGACGCGCGCGTCCGGGCGATCGACCTTGTTGATCACGAGGATCACCGGCAGCTGGGCCTCCAGCGCCTTGCGCAGCACGAAGCGCGTCTGCGGCAGCGGCCCCTCGGAGGCGTCGACCAACAGCATCACCCCGTCCACCATCGCCAGCGTCCGCTCCACCTCGCCGCCGAAATCCGCGTGGCCGGGGGTGTCGACGATGTTGATCTTGACGTCGCCGTAGTGGACCGACGTGTTCTTCGCCAGGATGGTGATGCCGCGCTCGCGCTCCAGGTCGAGGGAGTCCATGACGCGGTCGACCACCTGCTCGTTGGCGCGGAAAATGCCGCTCTGGCGGAGCAGCGCGTCGACCAGCGTCGTCTTGCCGTGGTCGACGTGGGCGATAATGGCGACGTTGCGGATGTCGCCGCGGCGGTTTTCGGCCGTTGGGTTCATCGATCCTCTACAATCCTCTACCAGCGGTTAAGCGACGGACGCGCGGCACCCCGGATGGAGGGGTTTAAAAAAAGCGAATAGGCGTTTGCTAGCTCGAGGCCGCGATGATAGGGTAAGATTGTTCTTTAGAGCTTAACTTTGCCGCCTTGGATCAGCCTCTGAGCTTTAACGAAGCCGGAGGCTTTTTTATTTTTCAGCGCAAGGAGTTGATATGTCAGAGACAAGAGCCGAAGTCAAACTGCAGGATGGCACGCTCATCCGGCATAAACTCATGGGGTACGAGGGCCGGACCGACGGCACCACGACGCTCAAGAGCTGTTTTACCCGGGACGGCGAGTCGATAGGGAACGCCCCGGCCAAGCAAGCCTTCCAGTATCGCGTGCTGGTGGCCGGCGAAACCATGCGGCGGATCGCCCCCATCGAGGACCTCGAGGTTCTCGAGGGCGTCACGGAGATCGCCTGCCCGGCCTGTCACTTTTCGTTCCACAGCCGGCCCGGCTTCGCCAACAAGCCCGCCGGGCGATGCTCCTGCGGCGGCTGGATCTGCCCGGCCTGCTCCATGTGCCAGGAGAAGGCCCCCTGCGCCAAACAGAGGCTCCGGCTGGCGCGAAAAGCGGTGGCCAATAAAAAACCAAAAAGTAGTTGACAGGGGAATTGGAACCGGTTATATTGGGCTTCCACTTCAGTATGAGGCCTCCTGAAAAGGAAGATATAGAGTTTGAGGTCTAGCGTCAGTCTCTCCTTGCGAACATACCTAAAGGATAAATACCGACCAGGGCGTGGTTCCAGTCTTTAAGTTCTCCATGTTCTGTTCCTCTTAGCGTCGGCTTCTCAGGGTCAAAGACAATAACATTCTCTCATAGGAGGAGAACATGGGTAATAAACTATACGTAGGCGGCCTGCCCTATTCGGTAACGGATGGGCGGCTCGAGGAAGTCTTCTCGGCGCACGGCACCGTGTCGTCGGCGAAGGTTATCTCGGACAAATTCACCGGACAGTCGCGCGGCTTCGGCTTCGTCGAGATGAGCTCCGGGGGCGAGGCCCAAAAGGCGATGGAGGCCTTGAACGGCACCCAGCTGGACGGGCGCACCCTGGTGGTCAACGAGGCCAAGCCGATGCAAAGCCGTGACGGTGGCGGCGGCGGCGGTGGCGGAGGCGGCGGAGGCCGCGGCGGCAACAGAGGCGGCGGACGCGACCGCTGGTAGATTCACGGTTGATTAAAAACCGTTAAAGCGAAAAAAAAGGGGGGCAACGGGTCGGTTTGCCCCCCTTTTTTTAACTCTTTTTAAACTTTGATTTTCTCTTCAAGGATGTAACAAAGAATGTTGTCTGAATTCATCGGCTTCGGCTCTCTTTTCCTCTACGCCAGCTTTTTCGAGTGGGTTTTGCACCGGTTCCTGATGCACCAGCCTCTGTGGTCGTATCCGTTTCGCTCCCACGCCCTGCTGCACCACGGCATCTTCCGCTCCGGACCGAGCTATTTCTTACTGCCGGGCCAGGAGCAAAAAAATCTCACCTTTGCCTGGTGGAACGCGCCGCTGATCATCGGCCTGCACGCGCCGGCGCTTTTCCTGATCCAATACCTTTTCGAGATAAATATTTTCTTCGGCGGGATGGCGGCGTTGGGCCTGTACTATTTTCTTTACGAATACCTCCACTTCTGCATGCACGTGCCCAAGGGGCGCTGGCTGGAGCGGACCGCGTGGTTCGCCTGGCTCGATGCCCATCACCACCAGCACCACCAGCGCCATTTCAACAACCTGAACGTCGTGCTCCCTCTGGCCGACCTCGTCTTCGGGACCCTCATCCGGGCCCGGAAAAGGATCCCCGCGCAGACGCGGCTGGCCAAGGCCTAGGCGCCGGACGGGGCCGCCGGCAATCCGCCGGAGGCGTCATTTTCGTGACATTTTTTGTCCGGCGGAACGTCCTTTTGTGCCGCCCCTGCCTCTCCTGCCTGAAAAAAGCCAGCCCGTCCAAGGGTTTCTCCAGGCGACCGGGAGGCCTATTCTTGGCATAGTCATTGCTGCTTCATCCCGTCCATGCAGGTTCTCAACTTCGCCCATAAACCCGAAGTCGAACTCGCCTATAGCCAGATCCTGCGCGCGATCGGCCAAAACCTGGAACATCTGAACCTGAAGGCGTTCGAGCTCAAATGCCAGGACGGCGTCTATCTCGTCCAGGGCTGGCACCGGAGCGCCGCCTTGGCCGTGGGCGTGCAGCGGCGCTATGAGATGGAGGATTTAATGCGGCTCGAGGCCGAGGGGCGGAAAAAGCGCCGCCCCGGCTCGAAGCGGTCCGACCCCATGAACTTCTGCCAGATTCTTCGCAACGCCGGTAACTACGTGGATTTTCAGCGCGGCCTCCTGCTGCGGCTGGAGTGGCAGTACCAATCCGACAAGGTGCAGTGCCTCACGATCCAGTACGAGGCGTGCGAGGCGGAGCGCCAGGCGAAAGACCTTTCCTACGGCGCGGTCGAGGAAATCTGCATTCACATCTACAAGGAAACCAAAAAAGCCCGCCCGCTTTCCGTCCGGCCGATTTTCCCCGAAGCGAGCTGAGTCCTCCAAGGGGATTGTCATTCCCCAAAGAATCCTTTCTGCCTGATTTTTGATTGTGTTTAGTATTTTTGCAGGCTGCTTAAACGCGCTCCTGCGCGGTTGGGGATTCTCTCGCAGGGCCGATGCGTCCGGCACAGGAGCGTCAAGCGTGATGCCGTCGAGCGTACCGCAGGCCCATCGCATCGGCCCGGAGAGAGATCACCGGCCGCGCTATGGCCTATGAGGCTTTTTCGGCAGCCTGCCCGCTAGGCTTTCCAGCCTTTGACCGATACGTCCACCGGCGTCCCCGCCGGATCGTGAATGCCCATCTCGGCGAAGCGGCCGTCGCGCGGCTTTTTCTCGCTGTCCCCTTTCGCCCCCGCCCCACCAGCGGTCGCCAGCGTGTGCTCCATCTCTTCGACCTGAAATCCGAAGTGGTCGATGCCCTCGCGGCCGCCGCGCGCCGGCAGAATCGCGAGGTTGATATAGCCATCGGTCAGATAGATCGCGCGATTGCCGTCGTCGCGCACGGGGCCGCGCCACGCCTCGGTCATCCCGAAGGTCTGTTTGTAGAAATCGGCGGTCTTCTCCTGGTCTTCGCACTTGATCGCCACGTGCCGGATCTTGCCCATAAAATTTCCTCCTTTTACTTGTTATAGAGACGTTCGACAAAGCCGCTCTTTTTGATCTCGTCGAGAATGGTGCGATCGACAAAATGGGCCGGGCCCTGGGATTTGGGCGCGTTCACCTGCTCCAGCTCGAAGCGGAGCCCGGCGTCGTCCGGATAGGGAATCGGCTCCAGGTTGTCCTTCAGGTCGTCCACCCAGGCGCCGACCTGCTCGACGCTCGGGCCGCGCATGTATTTCTGCAGGATGCGCACGGTCCCCGCCTTGTTGTTTTTAAAATAATGGATCGCCTCGATATACGCCTCGACGAAGCGGAGCGCGGCGGCGCGGTCGCGCTTGAGCTTCCGCTCGGTGGTCGTCACCGGCGCGTCGAGCCCCGAAATGCCCAGCTCGCGCGCGCTGGCGCCCTTCAACTGCCGCGTCTTGCCCTGAAAGACGAGCAGCATCGACGACTCGCCGAGCACGCCGACTTCGATCCGCCCCGCCTCCAGCGCCTGGGTGACGCCCGGCGTGCCGCCCATCTGCAGCACGGTGACTTCGCTTTCCTTCAGGCCGGCCTTTTTGAGCGCGGTGCGGAGAAACGTGTCGCCGGCCGAGCCGAACTGGGTCACGCCGATGAGCTTTCCCTTCAAATCCGTGAGGCCGTTGATCGTGGAATTCGGCTTGACCAAAATGCGCTGGGAGGAATAGGAGGACGGCGAGGCGAGCATGACCACGTCGGCGCCCTGCATGCGCGCGCGGATGATCGCCGGTGCCCCGGCGACGATGTAGTCGAGATCGCCGGCGATCAGCGCCTGTACCGTGCGCGGGCTGCCGGGAATGAGGACCACGTCCGCCGTAAAGCCGTGCTTCGCGAGGAGCCCTCCGTCGCGCGCCACCCAGAAGAGGCCCTGCCCCGGATTGACGGCGACGTGGGCGAGCGTGAGCTTTTCGGCCCGGAGCGGCGCGGGAGCGAGAGCAACGGCGAGCCACAGAGCCCGGACGAGGAGCCTCATGCTGAGACCATTATCCCGGCGCGTTGCCGCGTGTCAAGAATAGGCACGAGGCGAGAGGCTACAGGCGAGAGTAATATCCGGATGAGCTTCTTGTCCCTTTCTTACTCGCGCCTCATGCCTCCCGCCTTCATTGGTTGACATCGTGGCCCGCCGTCCACTACTTTCGTTCGTCGGAAGACCGGGAGGTAATGTAATATGGCTCAAGATTTCGTCACCAATCAGGAAATCATCACCGCGGCGCGCGCCCAGCTCGACCAGCACGCCTGGAACTATCTGAGCGGCGGCGCCGAGTCCGAGACCACCATGCGGCGGAACCGCCTCGGGCTCGACTGCCTCGCCTTCCGACCGCGCGTTCTGGTCGACGTCTCGAATATCGACACCTCGACGGCGTTTTTAGGCCACCGGCTCAAAATTCCCGTGATGCTCGCGCCGATCGGCTCGCTGCAGATCATCACGCCGGAGGGCGCGGTGGCGGTGGCAAAGGCGGCGGAGGAGTTCGGCACGGTGAATTTCGTGAGCTCGGTGACCGAGCCGGGGCTGGAAGAGACGGCGGCGGCGAGCCGGACGCCGAAGATATTCCAGCTCTACGTCCAGGGCGACATGCAATGGGTGGAGCAAATCCTGGCGCGCGTGAAAAAGGCGGGCTACGACGCGCTTTGCCTGACGGTCGACACCGCCGTCTACGGCCGGCGCGAGCGCCAGATGATGGACCGCTACCTGCCGCCGAGCCGGCGGCAAAGCGGCTACGAGCACCGCGCCAGGCTCACCTGGGAGACCCTCGACGCGATCAAGGAGATCGCCGGCCTGCCGTTTATTTTAAAAGGCGTCGCGACGGCGGAGGACGCCGCGCTCGCCGTCGAGCACGGCGTCGCCGCCGTCTACGTTTCCAACCACGGCGGGCGCCAGCTCGACCACGGGCGGGCGACCATCGACATGCTGCCGGAGATCGCCGCGGCCGTCGCCGGCAGGGCGGAGATCGTGCTCGACGGCGGCATCGTGCGCGGCAGCGACGTGGTCAAGGCGGTGGCGCTCGGCGCGCGCGCCGTGGCCATCGGCAAGCTCCAGGGCTGGGGCCTGGGAGCGGCCGGCCGCGCCGGGCTGGTACGCGTGCTCGAAATGCTGGAGCACGAGATCGCCGTCACGATGGGCCTTCTCGGCGTGACCCGCGTCGATCAGCTGACGCCGGCCTACATCTGCGCGGACCGGCCGGTCGGCCCGGCGCACGAGATGAGCGCGTTCCCCAACCTGCCGGGCGGAAGATTGATCTAAACTGCAAGACCAACCCTCCGCCCGATCCATGGCCGCGCCGCTCGAAGAGCGGTTAGCGCGCTCTTTCGCCGCCCCCGCGCGAGATGGCGACAATCGAGATAATTACCACCAGGACGACGACGCCGCCCACGATCATCGCCACGGTGGGATCCATGCCTAAAAACATGGCGCTCGAAGAGCCCGACGGCGCCGACGCCCCTGGAGCGCCCGGCGCGCCCGGAGCTCCCGGCGCTCCCTGCGGACCCGGACTGCCCGGCGATCCCTCGGGACCCGGCGTCCCCGGCGCGCCCTCGCGGCCCGACGCGCCCGGCGCGCCCGGCGCACCGGGACTGCCCGGCGCCCCCTGCGGTCCCGGGGTCTGCACTGCGGGCGCGCTTTTCGTGTCGGCCGCCTTTCCTGTTTCCGCCACCACCCCCATTACAGCGATAACAAAAAAAAGGGACAGGGCGCTTATGAGATATTTGCTCATATTACCTCCCTCTGGTTTTTTTTGTGCCCGATTGCACGGCCTCTAGGGTAGCAAGGAGGCAGGCGGACGCAATACGGGTAGATACCTTAAGGGCTGCGGAGCGAAGACAAATGAAAATTTAAACCCGGCCGAGCAGCGCGACCGTCTCGACCTGCTCCGTCTGGGGAAACATGTCGAAGGGCTGGAGCGCCGCCACGCGATAACCGCCGGCGGTGAATTTGTCGAGGTCGCGGGCGAGCGTGGCGGGCTCGCACGAGACGTAAATAATCCGCGGCGGCGCGAGCGTGGCGAGCGCCGCCATGGCGTCGGGCTGAAGGCCCTTCCGCGGCGGGTTCACGACCACGAGATCGACCGGTTCAATATCGCGGCCGGCATCGGCGATTTTTTCCGCCGCGTCGCCCGCGAAGAAGCGGCAATTGCTGACGCCGTTCATGCGGGCGTTTTGCTTGGCCGTGGCGACGGCGAGAGCGCTGTCGTCCACGCCCCAGACGAGCCGGGCCGCCGGCGCCAGGAAGAGCGCGATCGGGCCGACGCCGCAATAGAGATCGAGGACCGTTTCCCCGCCGGTCAGGGCGGCCAGGACGCGGACTCTCTCGTAGAGCTTGCCGGCGACCTGCGGGTTCGCCTGCGAGAAGACGCCGACGGGGAGCCGGACCTTGAAAGGGCCGAGCCGCTCGATGACCGTGTCGCGGCCGGCGAGCAGGCGGGAGTGCGCGCCCCAGATGACGTTGCCGGGATCTTCGTTGATGTTCTGCACGACGCCGGTCAAAAATCCGAAGCGCGCTTTGAGCGCGCGCGCCAGCTCCGCGCCGCCGGGAAACTTCGCGTGCCGGGTGACGAGCGTCAGCACGATCTCACGCGACCAGAAGCTGTAGCGGATATCGAGATAGCGGAGGTCGCCGCCGTCGGTTTTTTCATCGTAAAGGGCGATGCCGAGCCGCTCGATTTCTCTCTTGGCCTGACCGATCACGCGATTGACCGGCTCCGGATGGACCGGGCAGGAGGAGATATCGACGGCGCGATGGCTGCCGGGGAGATAGAGGCCGGTAATCACCCCGCGCTGTGAGCCGCGCACGACGAGCTTGACGCGCGCGCGGTAACCCAGGCGGCGCGGCGACGGCACGACCCCAGGCGTCTCGAGGACCCCAAGCGCGGGGTAGCCCGCCAGCGCCTCGGCCACTTTTTGCTGTTTTTTTCTTAACTGCTCGGGGTATGGTAAATGGATCCAGGCGCAGCCGGCCAGGCAGTCGGGATAGTGCGGGCAGGACGGGAGGTATTCGCCCCGGCCCCGCTCCGTCTCCCTCGCCGGGCGCTTTTGGGTGTTGTCGCGCTGTCGGAAAACCACGGACCAGAGATATAGGGAGGAGCCGGCGGGGTCAATCG
>DASWFA010000536.1:0-6676 GCA_036394475.1 Binatia bacterium | reverse complement strand
GGCTTTGGCCTGTTGAATGGCGCCGAGGCGGCCGCCGACCTCGCGCGCGAGGTAGTCGTGGCTCAAGTGGCCCGCCGCGGCCACGATGACGCGCCCCGGGAGATAGCGCCGGCGCACGAACTCGAGGAAATCGTCGCGGCGGAGATTGCCGACGGTCTTCGCGTCGCCGCAGATCGGCCGCCCCAAGGGATGGTCGGGGAAGATGTCGAGGCTAAAGAGGTCGTGCACGTAGTCGTCGGGCGTATCTTCCGACTGGGAGATCTCCTGGAGGATCACCGAGCGCTCGCGCTCGATCTCCTCCCGGTCGAAAACCGAATGGAGAAAAATATCGGAGAGCAGGTCGACCGCCAGCGGCAGGTTCTCGTCCAGCACCTTCGCGTAGTAGCAGGTGTATTCCTTGGCGGTGAAGGCGTTCAGCACGCCGCCGACCGAGTCCATCTCCTCGGCGATGCGCGCGGCGGTGCGCCGCTCGGTGCCCTTGAAGAAGAGGTGCTCGATGAAATGGGAGATGCCGTTTTCCGGGGGCGATTCGTGGCGCGAGCCGTTCTCCACCCAGATGCCCAGGCTGGCGGAACGGGTATCGGGCATCTCGCGGGAGAGAACGCGAATGCCGTTGTCGAGAACAGTCTTGTTAAACATCGACGGGAAATACTACGGGTTCGCCGGGAGCCGAATCAAGACTGTCTTTATTTGGCGTTGGCCTCTTCGAGCGCGTCTTTACGGCTGAGCTTGATCTTGCCCTGCTTGTCGATCTCCAGGACCTTCACCATCACCTCGTCGCCCTCGTTGAGCACGTCGGTCACCCGGCGCACGCGCTCGGGCGAGAGCTGGGAGATATGCACCAGGCCGTCGGTGCCGGGGAGGATCTCGACGAAGGCGCCGAAGTCCATGATCTTTCTCACCGTGCCGCGGTAGATCTTTCCGATCTCCGGCTCGGCGGTGATCCGCTGCACCATCTCCACCGCTCTGCGGCTGGCGGCCTCGTCGCTGGACGCGATCATGATCGTGCCGTCGTCCTCGACGTCCATCTTGACGCCCGTCTCCTCGACGATGCCGCGAATGACCTTGCCGCCGGGGCCGATGACCTCGCGGATCTTCTCGGGCCGGATCTTGAGCGTGATGATGCGCGGAGCGTGGTTCGACATCTCGCGGTTCGGCACCGCGAGCGTCTTTTCCATGACGCCGAGAATATGCACCCGGCCGTCGCGCGCCTGGAAGAGCGCCTCGCGCATGACCTCCCGCGTGACGCCGGCGATCTTGATGTCCATCTGCAGCGAGGTGACGCCCTCGCGGGTGCCCGCGACCTTGAAGTCCATGTCGCCCAGGTGGTCCTCGTCGCCGAGGATATCGGAGAGCACGCGGACCTGGTCGCCTTCTTTGATGAGCCCCATGGCGATGCCCGCCACCGGCGCCTTGGTCGGCACTCCGGCCTGCATGAGCGAGAGCGAGCCGCCGCATACGGTCGCCATCGACGTCGAGCCGTTGGACTCGAGGACCTCGGAGACGATCCGGATGGTGTAGGGGAAATCTTCCTCGCGCGGCAGCACCGGCAGGAGCGCCCGCTCCGCCAAATTGCCGTGGCCGATGTCCCGGCGGCTCGGCCCGCGGAGGAACTTCACCTCGCCCACGCTGTAGGGCGGAAAATTATAATGCAGCATGAACTTCTTGTAGTGCTCGCCCATGAGCGCGTCGATCTTCTGCTCGTCGGACGTCGTGCCGAGCGTCGTGATGACGAGCGCCTGCGTCTCGCCGCGCGTGAAGAGCGCCGAGCCGTGGGTCCGGGGCAGCACGTCGACCTCGCAGGTGATCGGCCGTATGTCTTTCAGCCCGCGGCCGTCGATGCGCCGGCCCTCTTTGAGGATCTGCTGGCGGAAATAGTTCTTTTTCAAGTCGTCGAAGCTGGTCTTGATCTCCTTTTCCCGGTCTGGGTCTTCCAGCAGCGCCGCCGTAATCACGGCTTTCTTGACTTCGTCGAGCTTTTTGTAGCGCTCGAGCTTTTCCTTGATGGAAATGGCTTCGAGCAGGTTGGTCTTGGCCGCGATCTCGATGCGCTGCTTGAGCGCCTCGTCCGTAGATACGGGCGGCACCTGCCGCTTGGTCTTTCCGAGGGCTTTTCGGAGCTCGTCCTGATAGTCCAGCAGCGGCTGGATCGCCTCGTGGCCCTTGAACAACGCCTCGAGGATCTCCTCCTCGGGCACGATCCGGGCGCCGCCCTCCACCATGACGATGGCGTCGCGGCTGCCGGAGAGAAAAATATCGACGTCGCTCTCCTGGAGCTGGCTCTGCGTCGGGTTCATGACCCATTGGCCGTTCAGCCGGCCGATCCGGACCCCGGCGAGCGGCCCGTTGAACGGGATGTCCGACACCTGGAGGGCCGCCGAGGTCCCGAGCATCGCCACGACGTCCGGGTCGTTCTCCCGGTCGGTCGAAAGCACGGTGGCGATGATCTGGGTCTCGCAGCGCAGCCCGCCGGCGAACAGCGGCCGGATCGAGCGGTCGATCAGGCGGCAGGTGAGGATCTCTTTTTCCGAAGGCCGACCCTCGCGCTTGAAAAAGCCGCCGGGGATCTTGCCCGCGGCGAAAGTTCTTTCCTGATAATCGACGGTGAGCGGGAAGAAGTCGACCTCGGCCCTCATCTCCTTGGCGGCCACCGCGGTCACCAGAACGACCGTCTCGCCGTACTGCACGAGCGCGGCGCCGTCGGCCTGCTTGGCCAATCTCCCGACCTCGATGGATAGGGGACGGCCGTGGAATTCGACTGAGATTTTTTTAACCATGATTGAACCCTTCTAGGTGAACGGGAGGGACGTACGGGCGACTTGGACGGGAGGGATGCCTGACCGAACCACTACTTGCGAATGCCCAGCCGTTGAATCAGGCTTCGATATCTCTCGTAATTATTTTTCTTGAGATAATCGAGAAGCCGTCTCCTCTGCCCTACCAGCTTGAGGAGACCCCGGCGGGAGTGGTGATCCTTCACGTGAATCTTGAAATGCTCCGTGAGGTGATCAATGCGCTGGCTCAACAAGGCCACTTGGACCTCGGGCGAGCCGGTATCGCTCTGATGGAGTTTGAACTGCCCAATAACTTCTTGCCGCTGCGGTTGAGCAATTCCCATCTGTCCTCCGTTCATCATCTCTCTTTCTAGTTTTAGTTGATTAAGTTTCTACCATACTCGTCCGGCCTTGTAAAGCCGCAGGCGTGGAATTCGGGGCCGCGGGTCCGGGCGCGGCCGGGGCTTCGTATCCGGAACCTCTTATGCTAGCATGAGCGTCGTGAAGTCGCCCGCCCGAATGCTCCTGGCCGTTCTGTTGTCCCTGCTTTTCCGGCCGGGGCCGGCGACGGCGGCGGAGATATTCCGCTGGACGGACGGCCAGGGGGTGGTCCACTTCACCAACAACCTGGAGGAGATCCCGGAGCGTTTTCGCTCCACCGCCGTATTGTTCAAAACCGAGAGCCGGCTCGCTACGGTGCCGCCGCCCCCGGACAACGCCTCGGTCCAGTTCCAGAAAAAGGGCGAGCTGATGGTCGTCGCGGCGAAGCTCAACGGGAAAGCCGCGGCGCGCTTCGTCGTCGACACCGGCGCCACCTACACGACCATCTCCCAGGCCACGGCGAAAGAGCTCGAGATCGATCTCGGCAATAACCCCACGACGCTCACCTTTCACACCGCCGGCGGGCTCATCCAGGCGCCGCTCGCCAGCATCCGGTCGATCGAGGTCGGCGGGCTGGAGATCGCAAACCTGACGGTGGCGGTGCACGACATCTTTCCCGACCCCGGCATCTCGGGCCTCCTGGGCCTCAATTTCTTAAGCCAGTTCCGCGTCGGCATCGACAGCCAGAACAGCTTGTTGAATTTAGAGAAGAAATAAAGCCTCCGAAGTTCTTTCATTTCACAAAAAAGTTAGGTTTCTTGGCTCCGCGCCCGAAGGGTGAGTCTCGAAGGCGGCGGGCGCCTGGACGCAGAGCCGCCCCGACTTGGTCGATAACGCTCGGGGCTTGCCGCCTCACGGCGCCGCTTTCTGCGCCTAACGATTGAAGCCCACCTCAAGCCGCAGGCCCATCGCCCGCCGCCGGGAGAGGCTCGCCCGAGGGCGCTAAGAAACAGCACCGGCGACTCCGCGCCCGAAGGGCGAGTCTCGAAGGCGGCGGGCGCCTGAACGCAGAGCCGCCCCGACTTGGTCGATAACGCTCGCGGTTTGAAGTCTCACGGTCCGCCATTCTATACGAGCCGCTTGAAGCCCGCCTCAAGCCGCAGGCCCATCGCCCGCCGCCGGGAGAGGCTCGCCCGCGGGCGCGGGCAAAATAATTTTTACCAAAAAAATAGGGGCGGTTCGCGAACCGCCCTACATCGGAAGAATATTCGACTCGAGGATTTTATCTAGACGGCGCTCAGCGCCCCGAGCCCGGCAGATCCATGATCGAGCTGCGCGCGCCGACGAGCTGGCGGATCTCCGCCAGGTAGCGGCGGATGTCGCTCAGCAGGCGCGGCCGGTTGATCGTGATGGGAAGCAGCGCGTAGTTTAAATAATCTCCCTTGAGGAACTGGCACTCCTTGCAGCTCGCCATGATATTTTCCGGCGCGTCGAGCCCGCCCTTGGACAGCGGCACCAGGTAATCCTTTACTTTCGAGTCGAACCGGCCGCCGTAAATGGAGAGCCGGCGGCCGCAATAGCCGCAGAGCTTGGCCGCGATAAACGCCTTGCTGCAAAAAGACTTGAGTTCGCCCATCCCCGCCTCGCGCCGATCCGGAGTTAAAAAACCCGCGTCACGAGCAGCCGCTCACGGCGCCGCAGTTCATGCACTTGTAGCAGGCGCCGCTCCGAATCATGATCGCGCCGCAGTCCGGGCAGGGCGGCGCATCCTGCTGGTAGAGGCTCGTGACGCTGCTGATCGACGCCACCGGGGCGCCGCCGCGCGGCGCCGCCGCGGCGAGCTGCACCACCTTGTTGTCGGATTTGCTCTCCGCCGCCTCTTCCTCCGCGCCGCCTTCCCGGATCACCCCGGCCTCCTGCTGCGCGTCGCGGTCGAGAAACTTGGTCGCCAGCCAGCGGAAGATGTAGTCCATGATCGACTTGGCGATCGGGATGTTGGGATTTTTGGTGAAGCCCGACGGCTCGAAGCGCATGTGGCTGAACTTGTCGACCAGGGCCTTAAGCGGCACGCCGTACTGCAGCGCCATCGAGATCGCGGTCGCGAACGAATCCATCAGGCCCGATATGGTCGAGCCCTCCTTCGACATGACGATGAAGATCTCGCCCGGCGTGCCGTCCTCGTACATGCCGGCCGTGATGTAGCCCTCGTGGCCGGCGATGTCGAACTTGTGCGTGAACGACCGCCGCTCGTCGGGGAGCTTGCGCCGGAGCGGCCGCGACTCCTTCGCCTCGGCCTTGACGGCCTTGGCGTCTTCCTTGTTGGAGGTGTTGAGGGGCTGCGTCCGCTTGGAGCCGTCGCGGTAGATCGCCACCGCCTTGACGCCGAGCTTCCAGGCCTCCATGTAGGCGTGGATGATCTCGTCCACCGTCACGTCGGCGGGCATGTTGATGGTCTTGGAGATCGCGCCCGAGATAAAGGGCTGGACCGCGCCCATCATCTTCAAGTGGCCCATGTAGTGGATCGTGCGGCTGCCGTTCTGCGGCTTGAAGGCGCAGTCGAAGACCGCCAGGTCTTCGTCCCTGATGTGCGGCGCGCCTTCGATCGTCTCGTGCTCCTCGATGTACTCCATGATGTCCTGGATCTGCTTGACGTCGTAGCCGAGCCGCCGGAGCGCGCGCGGCACCGTGTGGTTGACGATCTTGAGCAGCCCGCCGCCGACCAGCTTCTTGTATTTGACCAGCGCGATGTCGGGCTCGACGCCGGTGGTGTCGCAGTCCATCATGAAGGCGATCGTCCCGGTCGGGGCGAGCACGGAAATCTGCGAGTTTTTCACCCCGTAGGCTTCGGCCTCCTTGCAGGTCTCGTCCCAGACGTCGCGCGCCGCGGCGAGGAGATCGAGCGGCACCTGCGAAGTGGGTATTTTATAGGCCGAGGAGCGGTGCTTGCCCAGGACCCGGAGCATCGGCTGCCGGTTCGCCGGATAGCCTTCGAAAGGCTCCAGGTTTTGCGCTATCCGGGCGGACTGGAGATATCCCTGGCCGGACATGAGGGCCGTGATCGCGGCGGCGTAGGCCCGCCCCGCGTCGGAATCGTAGGGCAGGCCGAGCGACATGAGCAGCGCGCCCAGGTTGGCGTAGCCCATGCCGAGCTCGCGGAAGGCGTGGGCGTTGGCCGTGATCTCGGGCGTCGGATAGGACGAGTTATCGACTAAAATGTCCTGCGCCAGGATGATGACGTCGACCGTCCGGCGGAAAGACTCGACGTCGAAGCCGCCGTCCTCGCGGAGGAACTTGAGCAGGTTGAGCGAGGCCAGGTTGCAGGCCGAGTTGTCCAGGTGCATGTACTCGGAGCACGGGTTGGAGCCGTTGATGCGCCCGGTGTTCGACGCCGTGTGCCAGCGGTTGATGGTGGTGTCGAACTGCATGCCCGGGTCGGCGCACTCCCACGTCGCCATCGAGATCTGACGCATCAGCTCGCGCGCCTTGACGGTCTTGATGATCTCGCCCGTCTTCACCGCGCGAAGGTGCCAGTCGGCATCGTCGACGACGGCCTGCATGAACTCGTCGGTGACCCGCACCGA